>CAZPJO010000100.1:0-1986 GCA_964586895.1 uncultured Roseicyclus sp. | reverse complement strand
ATCCGATGCTGGCCACCGGCAATTCCTCGGTCGCGGCGATTGATCTGCTGAAGGAAAATGGGGCGAAGAACATCCGGTTCCTGTGCCTTCTGGCAGCACCTGAAGGGGTTGCGCGGATGAAGCAGGCGCATCCGGATGTGCCGATCGTGACCGCGGCGCTCGATAGTCACCTCAACGATCACGGCTATATCGTGCCGGGTTTGGGGGATGCGGGCGACCGGATGTTCGGAACGAAATAAACGTTGCGTCGCCTTTACTTGGCCCTGCGACTCGCCCAAACTGGCCGTATAACGATTTCCGGGGGGATTTTCGTATGGCCAAGACGTCATTTCTGCGCGCTGCTGTAATGGGCCTGACTGCCGGGCTTTTCATGGGCGGCGCTTCGTTTGCACAATCTGTTCCGGCAGAGATCCCGTCATCCGGGTTTTCGGACGATCAATACGTTGACAGCCAGGGTTGCGTGTTCGTGCGCGTGGGCTTTGGGGCGTCGACGCAATGGGTGCCCCGGGTGGGCCGCGACCGGCAACCGGTTTGCGGGTTCCAGCCGACCGGTGCAGGCGACGTTGCGGCGTCGGATCCGTTTTCGAACGACACTGTCGTGGTCATCGGCGAAGCGCCCGTGACACCCGCCCCGGCCCCGCGTGCGCCATCCCGCGTCGCGGCCGCCACGCCCGCGCCAGCCGTGGCACCACAGGTGCGCGCATCGGCCCCGGCCTCGGCGGTTGCCCATGCGGCCAGCACCACCTGCGGCCATCATCCGGTATCGGCGCAGCCCTTTTTCAACGGGGCTGAGGCGGTCTGCGGCGCGAATGCGGTGCATCCGGGCCATGGCCAATCGGTTGGATCGGGATCGCTTCTGGTCACGGCCACGAGTGACCCGGCCACCGGCGTGCCGCGCACCTTCGTGATGAACCGGCCACCGGCGGGCTACCGCTTTGCCTGGGACGACGGCCGCCTGAACCCCTATCGCGGGCTCGGCACGGCGCAGGGCGAACAGCAGATGCGCATGGTGTGGACCGATACGGTGCCGCGCCGGTTGGTTGCGGTTCCGTTGGGATCCGGTCAAATCCTGGTGCGCCAGTAAGCCTCCGGCGTTCAGCGCCAGATTTATGCGATCTATCCGCCCTCGGCCCATTGGTCGGGGGCGGATTTTTTTAGCTTGTGCAGATTTCCTGCAAGCTGACCCAATCACCGTCCGTCAGGACAGGTTCGGTTGTCTGGCCGCGCAATGGATCGGCCTCGATCAACCCCAGAACGGATTCGCCGGACACGTCTTGCGCGAAGGCGTAGGGCTGCGACGAGATACCGGCCTGCGCGAAATGGTCCAGCAACGCAGGCTCATCGGCCCGCATCGTGTCGTTTGACAGAAGCGTCGCGGCATGGGCGTGGATCGGCTCGGGCGCGATGTCGCCGGTCGTCAGCAGGCGGAAGGTCACGCGCAGGCCCGCGTGGCGCAGGAGCGCCTCGACCGGGTCGGCGGCCTCGGAGCGGGTGCGCTCGGCCAGAAGATAGCCCGCAAAAACCTCGGGCGTCTCGTGATCCTCGGCCAGGGCGGCGGAGGCCACGACGATATTGCCGGGCAGGGTGAACGTATCGGGAATGGTGGCCGGAAAGACGACGATCCGGGGCGGATTTTCGGACCCGTAGGTGCGGCTTGCCAGGCGGACCAGCGCGGTGCGCCCGGCGGCCTCGCCACAGGGGCGGCCTGCAATGGCGGCGATCTCTTCCAGCAATTGATGCCCGATGTCGAGCCGCTTGGCGGGCGGCAGAAGCGACACGGTCTGCCGGATCATCGCATCGGGCAGCCAGAGCGCACCGGCCAGAACGCTTGCCAGGATCGCGCCA
Source organism: uncultured Roseicyclus sp. (assembly GCA_964586895.1). Taxonomy (GTDB): domain Bacteria; phylum Pseudomonadota; class Alphaproteobacteria; order Rhodobacterales; family Rhodobacteraceae; genus Gymnodinialimonas. The sequence continues at coordinate 141 of CAZPJO010000100.1, read as the reverse complement.
CCCGCAAGGTAAAGGCGCAGGCGGCCGGGGCGGGGACGGGTCCGGGCAATGGCGGTGCAGATCCGGTCGATCGCCGCGATCATCTCGGGGTCGGACAGTTCGAGCACTTCCTCACTGTCCGGGGCGGGGGCGTAGAGGGCA
>CAZPJO010000099.1:6248-8483 GCA_964586895.1 uncultured Roseicyclus sp. | reverse complement strand
CGATTGGTGGAAATGGAAGGTCGATCCGCTGATGATCGACGCGGTGATGATCTATGCGCAGGCCGGGTCTGGGCGGCGCGCGACGCTTTACACCGATTTCACCTTCGCGGTCTGGAACGGGTCCGATCTGGTGCCCTTCACCAAGGCCTATTCCGGCCTGACCGATGCGGAATTTCGCGAAATCACCGCCTGGGTCCGCAAGAATACCACCGACCGCTTCGGCCCCGTGCGCGCCGTCACACCGCACCACGTCTTCGAGATCGCATTCGAAGGGATCCAGCCAAGCCCGCGCCACAAATCCGGTGTCGCGCTGCGCTTTCCGCGCATGGCGCGCTGGCGCAAGGACAAACCGCTGGCCGAGGCCAACACGCTAGCAGATCTCAACAAAATGCTGGAGATGTACGGATGATCCGCACCCTTTTCGCCCTCACGGCTGCATTTGCCTCCGCCCCGGCGCTGGCCTGCGTCACCTCAAATGTCGGAGCGCTGACGCAAAGCGCGCCCTTTGCCAAGCTGACCGAAGGGGCCCAATGGGAGATCATCAGGCGCGATGATTAATTCGAAGGGTACTGCCCGGAGTGCGGGGATGACCGGAGCTTCATGCTCTCGGTGCATGCCATCGGCCCGCTCGACCTGACGACCATCGCCCTCTTCCTCGAAGAGCAGCACGCCCTGTTCTGCGACGACATTGTGCAGGCCAATGCCGGGGCGTGTCTTGACGGACAGATGGCCCCCTTGGGCGATGCCCAGGGCTACGTCGGGATGGCTCAGGTCGATGGAGGATTGCTGTATACCGACCGGGTGGTCTGCGAGGGGTTCGCCCTTGTGGGGCAAATCAATGCGCGCACGGACTCAGCGGATTTTCAGAAACTGATTTCCGATCTCAGGGCGGCGATGGCGTTCCTCGTGCAGGCTGATTGAGGCCGCCCATTGCGCAGATCAGTGCCGCCCCGTCGCGACCGGACGGTATGTTGTGCCTTGGGCCTCGGAAAAAGACGGAGCGGCAGCCTCGCAGGTTGCATCAAGGGCGCCCCCAAGCACGGCGGGATGTCCCCACATTCCGCCGCCAACCGGATTGACCCGCAGGGCAGCGCCCCTACCTTCGCCCCATGATGCTCATTTCCCTTCTGCTCACCGCCGTGCTCTTCGGTGGTATGGTGTTCTTCTCCTTCGGCTTCGCGCCCGTTCTTTTTGCGCAATTGCCGATGGAAAAGGTGCGCCCGCTGCTGCGCGGCACGTTTCCCTATTATTACCTCGCGGTGATCGCGCTGTCGGCATTGGCGGCTGCCGTGACGCTTTTCTTGGCCCCGCTGGCCGGCGTCCTGCTCGCCCTTGTCTGCGGCAGCACCCTTTACGCCCGACAGGTGCTCATGGCGCAGATCAACGCCGCCACCGACCGCGATGATCAACCCGCGTTCAAACGGCTCCATGGGGCCTCTGTGGTGATCCAGCTGGTCCAGATCGGTCTTGCAGGATGGGCGCTTGTTCTGGTCGCCCTCTCACTTTGACGCGCATTCCGTGGTATACTGAACCTCCCACCCCCTTGACCTGGAGGATTTGGAAGATGCTTCAAAGCGATATCACCCAACACGCCCACGCCCTGTTCGCTGTCCATGGCGACAAAGCCGAGGCAGAAGCGGCGCAAAAAGCGCGTTATGCGCAAAATACCGCCGAAAGCCGCAAGTGGGATCAGATCCGGCTGCACATCAAGCAATTGCGCGGCGCGCCGCAGGCCTGATCCGGGCGAACCCGACCTGATCCGAGTGTCCCGGCCACAAGGCACTCACGACCGTGAGTAAACGTGCAATCCAAGATGTGCCGAGCTATCACAAGCCGCCCGCTGGCGTGACACACCAGCGCGCGAGTCGTCGGCTCAGGCGACATCTCCAACCGCAACGGGCCGCTGGCCCGCCGCCCATTCGCGCGCGGCCTCGCCAAATGCCGCGAACAACGGTCGGCTGACCGGATCATCGGCGGCGCGGTATTCGGGATGCCATTGCACCGACAGGGTAAAGCCGGGCGCATCGGCAATATAAATCGCCTCGGGCGTGCCATCGGGGGCATGCCCGTCGATCACCACGCGCGCGCCCGGCACCTTGATCCCCTGCCCGTGCAGCGTGTTGGTCATCACATTGCGTGCGCCCATCAGGCGATGAAACGGGCCATTCTCCGCAAACGTCACTTCATGGCGCAGGGCGAATTTCTCTTCGATCGTGCCATCGGGCGGCATCCGGT
>CAZPJO010000099.1:0-6238 GCA_964586895.1 uncultured Roseicyclus sp. | reverse complement strand
GCATGCGGTGGTTCATACGGCCCGGCAGATCACGGATCTCCGGATAAAGCGACCCACCCATCGCGACGTTAACCTCCTGAAAGCCGCGGCAAACGCCGAAAAACGGCTGCCCCCGCTCGACACAGGCCCGCACAAGCGACAGCGCAAGCGCATCACGCGCGCGGTCCATGGTGCCATGGGCCTCGGTGTAATCTTCGCCATATTCTTCGGGATGCACGTTCGGGCGCCCGCCGGTGAACAGGAACCCGTCACAAACCTCCAGCAGATCGGCCACGTCTATGAACCGAGGATCCGACGGGATGATCATCGGCAGACCACCGGACACTTCGGCGATGGCTTCCGAATTCATCGTCCCACCCGCATGGGTCGGATACTCATCGTTGATGAGGTAATGATTTCCAATGATGCCAATAACGGGACGGGGCATGAGACTCCCAAGTTTGCACATGAAACCTTACCTAACCCTGAAGCATCGCAAGGAAAAGGCTTCACTGCGCGCAGGCTGCCCCGCATTTGCGCACATGCCGCAAAATACAGCCGTCCCGACACCCGAAATCCCCACATCCAAGCGCTTTGGACAGGCACAGGCGCCGCGCGCCCCTTCATCTTGCCAGAAAAACCTCGGGGGAGGCTGTCCGCCTGCGGACAGACGGGGGCAGCGCCCCAAACTGCCCCGGCACCCTGCGCCTCAGTCCGGCACTTTGGCCGTCACCTCGATCTCGATCTTCATACGCGGATCCTGCAAGCCCGCCGACATCATCGTGGCGGCCGGGCGCGCCTCGCCCAACCACGCGCGGGTCACGGGCCAGCACGCGTCCCAATCCCGTGTATCGGGCAAAATGTAAGTCACCCGCACCACATCCGCCATTGTCGCGCCCGCCGCGCGCAAGGCCGCGTCGATGGTGCGGAACGTCTGCTCGGCCTGCGCCGCGACATCCTCCGCGATCTCCATCGTTGCATAATCGAACCCCGTCGTGCCCGCGACGAACACCCAGCCGTCCTGCACCACCGCGCGGCTGTAACCGATCTGCGCCTCGAACGGCGAGCCGGACGATATAAGGCGTCTCACGCCCGCGCCTCGAAACCCGCCGCCTCGATGCCCGCAACGGCCACGTCCGCATCGGCCTCGGACGTGTCGCCCGTCACCCCAACAGCACCCACGACCACACCATCGCTTAGAACCAGAACACCGCCGGGCACCGGGATGGCCTTGCCGCCATAGGCCCCGTTCACCGCGGCCATGAAATAGGCTTGCTGCTCGGCGCGGGCCATCTGGGCGCTGCCGGGCATGCCCAACATCACCGCGCCATAGGCCTTGCCGCGCGCGATCTCGAACCGGCCGGGCGCGGAGGCATCCTCGCGCTCGAAGGCAAGGACATGCCCCCCCGCATCCAACACAACAACCGACAGCGGTCGCAATCCCATCTCGCGTCCCTTGGCGCGGGCGGTGGCAATCATGGTGCGGGCTTGGTCGATCTGGATCATGGCGATACTCCGTGCGGGGGTGAAACACTTGCCGATGTGTCCCCCGCCCTGCGCCCAAGCGCAACCATGCGCGCCACATCGCGGACAGCGCGGCGTGAAACTTTGCCACATCGCGCGTCGTGACTACGTTGATCGCTATCGCAAAGGAGCCGTCCCATGTCTGTCGCCAACACATCTGCCGCTCCAAAACCTGCCCCCGCGATGCCCGGCGCATTGCGCCTGCGCCGCCTTCTGCCGCAGCGCCGGACAGCGCTGAAATGGTTGCACTGGGGGATCGTGCCGTTCTTCATCTGGTTCATGTTCGCCGATCCCGACGCGTTGCGCCGCATGGGTCCGGGCTGGTTTCAGCTGCATTCCATCAACGGGCTGATCTTTGTCACGCTGGCCCTGATCTGGACGGCGACACATCTGCGCAAGGGGCTCGCCTCGCGTCCGGGCCCGAAATTGCCACCGCTCGCGCGGCGCGTGCATCCGATCCTGCACAAGACGTTGATCTGGGGGCTGTTTCTTGTGGCGCTGGGTGGGTTCGGCCTCGGGCTGACCTCGGCGGTGCTGCTGCGCGCGGGCGGGGTCTTGCCCATCGCCCCGCCGCTCGACCTGCCGCAGGCCCATGCCATCGTGTCCTGGGCCCATATCTATCAATTCTACGCGCTGGCCGTGCTTGTGCTGGCCCATGCGGGGTTTCACATCTGGCGTCACGTCCGACTGCGCGACAATGCGCTGCGGATCATGGTGCCGCGCGTGCTGCATCGCTTTCTCTAGGCGGTGATTTGCGGCGTTTGACGGGTTGAGTTGCGCGGCCAGTCGCGAAATGGTGGCGCACACGTCCTGATCCACGCGCCCCTGACCCGCGCCAAGAAAAGCCTTCGCCCCATGTCCGACCCGTTCGACACCCTGCCAGATCCCGCCCGCCCGGGCGACGAGCACCGCTTTCCCTGTTCGAATTGCGGCTCGGACATGCGGTTCGCACCGACCCAGGGCAAGTTGATCTGCGACCATTGCGGCAACGAAGAGCCCATCGACCTGCCCGAGGATCAGGCCGCGGCCGCGCTGGTCGAGAACGATTTCGAGGCCGCCCTGCGTGGTCAGATCCCGGCGATGGAGATCGAGGAAACCCGCGTTTCGCAATGCCCGTCCTGCGGCGCGCAGGTGCAATTCGACACCAACACCCACTCAAAGGAATGCCCGTTCTGCGCCACCCCCGTGGTCACCGACACCGGCACCCACCGCCATATCAAACCCAAAGGTGTGATCCCGTTCCAACTGACCGAACGCGATGCCCACACGGCCATGGATCGCTGGCTTGGCAGCCTGTGGTTCGCGCCGGGCGGGCTGAAGGATTACGCGCGCAAGGGGCGCTCGCTCGATGGCATATATGTGCCCTACTGGACCTATGACGCCAACACCGCCACGCAATATCGCGGCCAACGCGGCACCGCCTATTACGTCACCGTTACCGGCCCCGACGGCAAACCCAAACAGGAACGCCGCATGCGCTGGACCCGGACCCAGGGCCGCGTCAGCCGCTTTTTCGACGACATCCTGGTGCTCGCCTCCCGGTCGCTTCCCAAACGCTATACCGATGCGCTTGCACCGTGGAACCTCGCGGGGCTGGCCCCCTACAAGCCCGAGTTTCTGTCCGGTTTCCGCGCCGAAGGCTACACGGTCGAACTTGACGAAGGCATGGCCGAAGCGCGCCAGATCATGGATGCGCAGATCCAGCGCGACATCCGCCGCGACATCGGCGGCGACGCCCAACGGATCGACGCCATCAACACCCGCGTGGCCAACACCACCTTCAAGCATATCCTGCTGCCGGTGTGGATCGCGGCCTACAAATACCGTGGCAAAAGCTACCGCTTCGTGGTCAACGCGCAATCGGGCAAGGTGCAGGGCGAACGCCCCTATTCCGCCATCAAGATCGCCCTCGCGATTGTCCTGGCGCTCCTCCTCGCGGCGGCCGTGTTCTACGGACTGGAACTGGCCGACATCTAAACCCGCCTCTCGCAAGAAAACAGCCCCGCGCGGACGCGGGACTGCCATCGATGTCAGGTCAATGTGCCAATCAGGCGGGCATCTTCCGACGCCGCCGTGCCACAAAGCCAAGCCCCAGCAATCCCGCGCCCAGAAGCGGCAGGGATGTCGGAAGCGGCACCGGCGCCAGCTCCTGCGTGAAGCTCACGTTGTCCACGAAACTCGACCCGTTGTTGTTGGGCCGGTCGCCAATCGTCAGGAAGAAGCTCGCAATTCCGCTGCCCGACACGCTCAACGCGATCGCGGAATTTGCGCTCACTTCACCGGTCTCGTCGACCAGGTTGCCCCCGGCATCAAACGCTTGCAGGTTGAAAATGTCGAGGTCACCGCCGCTGTCACCGGCCACCAGGCTCAGGGCCGAAACCGTGCGACCCAAGAACGTGCCACCGAACGCACCGCCGCGGGGAAAGCCGCCAAAGGGCGGCACAGCCGCGCGAAGCGTATTGCCGGATTGACCGGGGCCATTTGCGCCAAAAGTGCCAACCTGCATCTGCTGACCGGGCTCACCGGCCCGAAAGCTCACACCGCCGAAATCGAAATCGGCATCGTAAAATCCGCCGAAATCCTCGAAATCAAGCGACACGGTGCTGGCCTGCACCGCGCCCCCTGTGGTGCAGATGGCCAATGCAGCCGCTGCGATATACTTGGAAAATCCCATACAAACGTTCCACTTTTCAGGTTCATTGGAAGGCCGGACATTCGACTCCCCTGAACAAACAACGGTGGGCGCCCCGCCAAAGTTTCACAAATCGTTTACCTTGATGGATGGACCCCATACCTGCCGCGCCGATTTCCCGGTCGCCGCCGATAAACTATGGCCGATAAACTATGGAATGTCGGCGCGCTTGCCGTTACCGCTATCACCGCGCGGCCACGGCCCTGCCAATTCCGACAATGACCATTGGAGACCAAGATGATCCTTTGTGCTGGCGAAGCCCTGATCGACATGTTGCCCCGGCAGACCGACGGCGGAGAGGCGGCCTTTGCCCCCTATCCCGGCGGCTCGGTCTTCAACACCGCCGTGGCGTTGGCGCGGCTGGGGCAGAAGGTGGATTTCTTCACCGGCCTGTCGAGCGACCTGTTCGGCGAACGGCTGGCCTCCGTGCTAGGCGCCAATGGCGTCGGATACGCGCTTGCACATCGCTCGGACCGGCCCACCACGCTGGCCTTCGTCACCCTCACCGATGGGCAGGCAAGCTATGCTTTCTACGATGAAAACACCGCTGGCCGGATGCTCAGCGCGGCCGATCTGCCCGCCATCCCGGAAGAGGCGAAGGCCTGTTTCTTCGGGGGCATTTCGCTGGCGGTCGAACCCTGCGCCGAAGCCTACGCCGAGATGGCCGAGCGCGCGTCGCAAGGCCATGTCGTGATGTTGGATCCCAACGTGCGCCCCGGCTTCATCCGCGACGAGGCGGTGTTTCGCGCGCGCATGGACCGGATGCTGCTCGCCACCGACATCGTGAAGGCTTCCGACGAGGATCTGCATTGGCTCATGGGCGATGACACCGGCCTGCCGATGCTGGCCGAGCGGATGCTGGAAAAGGGCCCGGCGCTGGTTCTGGTCACGCAGGGCGGCGATGGCGTCACCGCATTTCACGCAAGCGGCGAGGTTCATATCGACGCGCAGATGGTCGAAGTCGTCGATACCGTCGGTGCGGGCGACACGTTCAACGCGGGCGTTTTGGCGGGGCTGGCCACGGCGGGGGCCCTCGACAAGGGGCTGATCCGCAAGGGGTTGAGCGATGATACCCTGCGCGAGGCGATGACCCTGGGCGTGCGCGCCGCCGCCGTCACCGTCAGCCGCGCGGGCGCGAACCCGCCCCGCATGGACGAGCTTGCGTGAGGGCCCTGATCCAGCGTGTGACCTCGGCGAAGGTCGAGGTGGCGGGCGATCTGATCGGTCAATGTGGCCCCGGCCTTCTGATCCTGGTCTGCGCGATGCAGGGCGACACAGAGGCCGAGGCCGACAAGCTGGCCAGTAAAATCGCCAAACTGCGCATCTTCAAGGACGACGCGGGCAAGATGAACCGCGCCCTGCTGGACACCGGCGGCAGTGCCCTTGTGGTCAGTCAGTTCACCTTGGCCGCCGACACCTCGCGCGGCAATCGCCCCGGGTTTTCCGCCGCCGCCGCGCCGGACGACGGAGAACGGCTCTACCTCCATTTCGCCGATGCCCTGCGCGCACACGGCGTCGCGGTCGAAACGGGCCGCTTCGGTGCGGACATGGCCGTCAGCCTGACCAATGATGGCCCCGTGACCCTGTCGCTCGACACCGATGCGGCGCGGGTGGGCTGAACGCTTGCATTTGCACATAATTTAGGCAGGCGCAGGATAACCCCCTGCAAAACCGTCCAAAAGGCTGGCCCTTTCGCTCAAACCCGCGTCTGCTAGGCTAAGCGCAGGGAGACGCAATGACCGACGACAGCCGATTTTTCGACGAAATGACCGGCGGGAGCCAGCATCCCCGCCCCCCCTACGCCCCCTATGATGCGTGGTTTCAATCCGAGGACATGAAGGATCTGCGGCGCAAATCCCTCGACGCCGAGAACTTCTTTCGCCGCACCGGCATCACCTTCAACGTCTATGGCGCGGAAGAGGCCGACGAACGCCTGATCCCGTTCGATATCGTGCCGCGCGTGATCTCGGCGCGCGAATGGGCCAAGCTGACCCGCGGGATCGAACAGCGCGTGCGCGCCATCAACGCCTTTCTCCATGACAT
>CAZPJO010000098.1:0-8532 GCA_964586895.1 uncultured Roseicyclus sp. | reverse complement strand
CATGGTCATGCACTTTCAGCCGACAGGCCCGTCCTCCTCCCAAAACCAAGTCGCGTTCCACCGGACCGAACTCGGGCCAATCATGGGCCTCTACGGTCGCATGGTCGCGGCAGGTGAATGGCGCGATTACGGGATCAGTCACCTGACGGACGTCGCGGTTTTCTCGATCTTCCGGCGCACCGCAGAAAACCCGCTCTATCGGATCGAAAAACGCCCCAAACTGCGCGACAAGCAGGGGCAATATGCCGTCATCGGCATGGACGGGCGAATCCTGAAACGGGGACATGACCTCAAGACCGTGCTCCGCGTCCTCGAACGCAAGCTGATCCGCGCGGTCGATTAGGGCAATGCCAACCGCTTGCGCGCGGTGATCGGGCCGAATTCACTGGCTTCGATCCGGGCGGCGGCGTCCTTCAAAGGCTCATAGGCAACCGCCATATGATGTGCATTCGCGTGCAACAGCATCCGGTCACTGGCCATCAAGCCCACATGCCCCTTCCAGAAGATCAGATCGCCGCGCTTGAGCGGCTCGTCCGACGCGATCGCCTCGCCCAACGTTTCTTCCTGCTGATCGCTGTCGCGCGGACAGGCGATGCCGCACGCCAGAAGACACGCCTGCACCAGGCCCGAACAATCGATCCCCCATCGGCTTGTCCCACCCCATAGATACGGCGTGCCGAGAAACAGATCGCCGATGCCCACCGGGTCGGCAAAGCGCGCGCGGATTGGCATCAGATGCTGCGCAGGCATGAAATGTCCCGTGTGGATACGCTTGTAATCGCCCTTTTCGCCGGACACCTTCACCTGACTACCGAAATACAGGCACACGTCAGGCGGCGCTTTCAGGTTCGGCTTCGGATAAAGATGCGTCGCGGGCGAAATGACCCAATGGGTGGCGGGCTCAAGCCCCGTCAGCGCGCCGGCCAACATGTAGCCGACATAGCCATCCTTCTCGGACTGGCCGAAGGCGAAACCCTCGGCCGTGTCCAACACCAAAAACCGCTCTCCGAAGACAAGCTGACTGGTGCGCATTCCGCGCGGCTGATCGGTGATGTTGGCGATGGGCTGCTGCACCATCATAACTCGGCCTTCGGTGTAACGCTCTGCCTCTACCACGCCTTTGAGGGAAGCATGGGCCACAATCCCGTTGGACGGCGTCATGCGCGGATCATTCATGGTGCAAGCACCTCCGGCAACGCGTGGAACAAGGCGCGGATTCCCTGGCCGACACCGCCCTTGGGGCGGGCCGGCGCATTGGCCCTTTGCCAGCCGTAGACATCGAAATGGGCAAAGCGCGGCACGTCGGCGAACCGGCGCAGGAACAGCGCGGCGGTGATCGACCCCGCCATACCGCCCGACGGCGCGTTGTCGAGATCGGCAATCCCGGGTTCGATCATCGGCTCGTACGCCTCGTGAAACGGCAGGCGCCAAACCGGGTCGGCCACATGCAGCGACGCCTGCGCCAACGCCCCGGCCAACGCGTCGTCATCAGTGTAGAACGGCGCGATATCGGGGCCGACGGCCACCCGTGCCGCCCCGGTCAGCGTCGCCATGCAGATCATCAGATCGGGCGCGGCCTCGGCTCCGTAGGCCAGCGCATCGGCCAGGACCAGCCGCCCTTCCGCGTCGGTGTTGTTGATCTCGACCGTCAGGCCGTTGCGCGCAGTGTAGATGTCGCCGGGGCGGAACGCATTGCCGGCCACGTTGTTTTCAACCGCCGGGATCAAAACGCGCAGACGGCACGCCATAGCGCCCGCCATGATCATCCGGGCCAGGCCGAGGACGTTGGCCGCCCCGCCCATATCCTTCTTCATCAACCCCATCGACGCGCCGGGTTTCAGGTTCAGGCCACCGGTGTCGAAACACACACCCTTGCCGACCAGCGTCAGAGCCGGGCCGTCACTGCCCCATGTCATCTCGATCAGGCGCGGAGCCTTTTCCGCCGCACGCCCAACCGTATGGATCAACGGAAAATTCTGCGCCTTGAGGAGGTCGCCTTCGATTGTGGTGACCTGCGCCCCGAAATCTGCCGCTAAACCGCGCACCGCCTGTTCCAGCGCATCGGGCCCCATATCTTCGGCGGGTGTGTTGATCAGGTCGCGCGTCAGCGCCTCGGCCGCCGCAATGCGATGCAAGTGGTCGGCATTGCACCCTTTAGGCGCAACCAGCCGGGCTTTGGGTGCGGATTGGCTGCGATAACGATCAAACCGATAGAGCGACAGAAGATAGCCAAGGGCAATCTCGTCCAATTCGGCGGGCACGTCGGGGGCGTTTTCAAGGGCAAAGGTCGCCTCGGGCAAGGCCGAGATCGCGGCGCCTTCTGCAAACCGCTTGCGCTTGCGTGCCTGCGCCGTGCCGCGCCCGATCAACGCGCCAGACACCCCGCCCGCCGCGCCATCGCCCGGCAGGGTCAGGGATTGGCCCAATTTGCCCGTAAAGCCATGGGCCACGGCCCAGGCGCGCTGACCATCGGACAAGCCTGACAAGTCGCGATCCAGCGTGTCGGACCCGACCAGAATAAGACGAAGCGCGCCGGTGCTATCTTCGGCGAATTTCAATGACATGCTCGCACCCCTTTTGGATGCGCGCAGGGTAACGTTTGCCAGCCGCTCCGCAAGATGGGTTCAGCCGGAAAGATCCTCCAGATCCCAAACCGCGTGGATCGACCGTTCGCCAACCCGTTCCAGCCGCGCAAGCGTCGCCGACAGCGCCACCGGATCGGCCCGTGCGTAATTGTCGAGAACCGATTGCGCAACGCGCGACAGGGTCGACATGCCGATCAATTCCGCATCGCGCGCAACCTGATCAACCTCCCGCAGGAAGGTGCTTTCATCCTGATCCAGCAAGCCAAGCAGCTTTGGCAGGCCTTCCGATATGCGGTGCAAGGCCAGCGCCACTTCCGCTTCGGCGCGCACTTCGCCGATCCGACGGCACAGGTCTTCCAGACGCTCGGGATCAAACCGCGCGGGTTCTTCCATCGATAACGATGTGATTTCAAGGGCCACCCCGACCCCATTGCTCCGTACCATTCCACTCGCTCCATTGTTTCGCCCCCACCACAGGACGCCCTCGAAAGGGAGAGGGGGCCAACATCGCGGACCGTGCTGAAGAAACCCTTTAACGCTCCGAAGAAAGCGGCTGCAATTTGATTGGAATTCCCGTTAAACCTGAGGTTGAACGATCCCGGAGACGCGCGATGCACCGTGTAAGATCCCTGCCCGACTATTTGCTCGAGCGTTACAACGACTGGAAGGAAACCAGCTTTCCCGAAAGTCGCGACTGGTTCCGCAAACTGGCCGAAGAAGGCCAACACCCCAAAGCCATGGTGATCGCCTGTTGTGACAGCCGCGTCGCGATCAATTCGGTCTTCGGACAGCGCACCGGCGAATTGTTCGTGCATCGCAACATCGCAAATCTCGTGCCGCCCTACACGCCGGACGGGAACCATCACGGCACCGGGGCTGCGGTGGAATTCGCGGTCAAACACCTCAAGGTGGAACATATCCTTGTCATGGGTCATTCGCGCTGCGGCGGTGTGGCGGGGTGTATCGCGATGTGCGAAGGCGACGCGGCGGAATTCGATGAAGACGCCAGCCTGATCGGGCGCTGGCTTGACGTGCTGCGCCCCGGTTACAAGTCGGTGGCCGATATCGAGGATCCCGCAGATCGCCAGACCGCCCTTGAAAAGGAAGGCATCCACGTCAGCCTCGAAAACCTTCTGGGCTATCCCTTCGTGAAATCCGCGGTCGATGCCGGAACACTCAGCCTGCATGGGCTCTGGGCGGATATCGCCGACATGGATCTTGAAACATTCGACGGCAAGATCCGCCATTTCGCCCGCGCCTGACTTGCGCCACCGCGTCCGCCCCCGTAAAGCCCGGCCCAGACGACCGACGGTATAGGAGAGACCTCCATGGAGGGCATGCTGGCGCTGGCCGCCGACAATCTGCTGTCGCCGATCATCCTGTTTTTCGCGCTCGGCGTCCTGGCCGCCTTTGCCCGGTCGGATCTGTCGATCCCCGAAGCGGTCGCCAAGGGCATGTCGATCTATCTTTTGTTTGCCATCGGCTTCAAAGGCGGTGCTGCGGTGGCCGACAACGGCATCGACACCACCTTGATCCTGTCGCTTGTGGCGGGGCTGGTCCTGTCCTTCGCGATCCCCATAGTGGCCTTTGCCCTCCTGCGGGTGATGACCGGCCTGTCGGTGACGGATGCGGCCGCTGTGGCGGGGCATTACGGCTCGATCTCCATCGTGACCTTCGTGGCGGCAACCTCCGTCGTGCAAAGCGCGGGCCTGTCGTCGGAGGGCTACATGGTCGCCGTCGCCGCGGTGATGGAAGCGCCCGCGATCCTGTCGGCGCTGTGGCTGATCGCGCGCTTCGACAAGGACGCCGCGCAGATGGACGCGGGCCTGATGCGCGAGATCCTTCTGAACGGCTCTATCGTCTTGCTGGTGGGATCTTTCGTGATCGGTGTGATCACCGGGGCAGACGGCCTTGACCTGATCGCGCCCTTCATCGTCACCCCGTTCCAGGGCGTCTTGTGCCTGTTCCTGCTGGATATGGGTCTTGTCGCGGGCCGTGGCCTGCGCGAGGCGCGCGGCGTTCTCAAACCCGGCCTGTTCCTCTTTGGCGTCATCATGCCGGTCGTCGGCTCGACCGTCGGGCGTCTGGCCGGTGTGCTTCTGGGCCTCAGCCCCGGCGGTGTCGTCCTGTTCATGACGCTGTCGGCCTCGGCCTCGTATATCGCAGTGCCCGCCGCGATGCGCGTGGCCCTGCCCGAAGCGAACCCGTCGATCTACCTGACCCTGTCGCTCGGCGTCACCTTCCCCTTCAACCTGACCCTCGGCATCCCGCTTTACCTTGCGGTGGCCACCCTCGTGACCGGAGGCTGATATGGAAACACATAAGGCAAAACGCGTGGCCGTCATCATCGAAGCGGTGATGCAATCGCGCCTGACCGACGCCATGGAGCGCGCGGGCGTGAGCGGCTATTCCGTGCTCCCGGTGCTGGCCGGTGGCGGACGCTCCGGCAATTGGAGCCGCGAGGGCCAGATCGGGCGTGGCACAGGCATGGTGCAGGTCGTCTGCATCATCGCCCCGAACAAGATCGACGACCTGCTCAACAAGGCCTTCGCCGTCGTCGAAAAGCATATCGGCGTCATCACGGTCAGCGATTGTGAAGTGCTGCGCGCCGAACGGTTCTGACCCCTCGCGCCGCGCGTTTCGCGAAACCCCGCGCCTTGTGGTAGCATGTCGCCCGGACCGATCCGCTTGGGAGGGCATCATGCGTCTGCTTCGAAACATCCTTATCGGACTTGTGGCCCTTGTCGGCCTCGCCCTGATCGCGGGCTTTTTCCTGCCGCGTCATGTCATCGTCGAGCGCGAACTGATCGTCGACGCCCCGCCTGAAGCCATCTTTCCCCATGTCAGCTCGCTTCAGGCCTTCGCCGCATGGTCGCCATGGGGCGATCTCGACCCCGATATGCAGGTGGCCTATTCCGGCCCCGACACCGGTGTGGGCAACGTAATGGAATGGACATCGGAGCATCCGAACGTCGGCAACGGGCGGCAGGAAATCGTAGAGCTCGTGGAAAACGAACGTGTCCTGACCGATCTGGATTTCGGCGACATGGGAACCGCCCGGGCCTGGTGGCAGCTTGACCCCGAGGGATCCGGCACGCGTGTGACCTGGGGGCTGGACGCCGATATGGGCGCCGGTCCCATCGGGCGGTGGTTCGGGCTCATGATGGATGGGATGGTCGGCGGAGATTACGAACGCGGCCTGTCGCGCCTGCAAGCCGCCGTCGAGGGATGACGTTCACGCCAACTTAACCAGAATCGCGCGCAATGGCGGCATGGATATGGCCGCCCCCCTTCTGATCAGCCTGCCGCCCGAGGTCACCGCCACCCTGCGCCGCCGGGCCCGTGCCCATGGCATGTCGCCCGTCACCTTCGCGCATCTGATGCTGGTCCGCGCGCTCCACGAACCTGGCGCGGCTGCGAGGACACCCGACAGGGTGGAGGAGAAGCCGCCTCAATGTCCACCCGAAGCGCTCCTCGGGCCGCTCCGCGCCCTCCTCGCAGTTGACCTGGCCAAAGCCGACGGCTGGGACGATCTGCAAGAGCGTCTCGCCCGCCACGGCTATACGTTTCGCGAACGCGGCGGCGGTCTGGCGCTGTATTGCCTCAACACCGCCGCGCGCCTGTGCAAGGCATCGGATCTGGGCTGGTCCTATGCCGATCTGATGCGTCGGTTCGGGGCGGCGTTTCCGGGCCATTCCCACGATGGCCTGGCACATCGGGTGCTGCACCGCGCAGACCCCGGCGCGCATCCCAGCCTGTTCCCTGAGCTGATCGAAGAGCCCGACATCATCCTGATCGAGGATGACTAGGCTCCGCAGCGATCAGGGCCGCCATTCCAGAACCTGACCCTCGGGGAACGCGAAATCGACGGCCATCTCGATCAGGGTCTCTTCACCCGCCGCCACGTCCATCTCCCAGGCATGAACGCCGCGCTGCGCGTCGATATCCTCTTCGGTCGGGCGCGGGCTCAGCGTCACGTCAAGCTCAAGGTCCTCCTGTTCGGCAAAAGGCGTCGCGTAAAGGATGCGCACCATTTCGGCCTCCGCGCTGGAATTGGTCACGCCGAAGGCCAGTTCGCGGGTCTGCGTGGTCGAGGTCGTGAACACGCCCCGATCGCCTTCCGCCAGAGACCGGTCGATCCAGCGCAGTTGCAGGTGATCAAGCGGGCCGAACCCCATTTCCACATCCGCTCCGGATGCGATCAACGGAAGGGAGCCGTCCCCCATCAACGCCCCATCGCGGAAGAACGTCGCCGCCCCCGGCAGGATCGGCTCGCCCAGGGTGTTCTCGACCTGCGCGACCAAGAAGGCCGTTGCGTCGTGACGCGGGATCGCGCGGTTCTCCATCTCCGTGTCCAACACCTGCGTGTCGAACGGGAGCGTCACCTCGCCCGAGGGTCCGACCGACACCGGCCCATCATAGGAATATGTTACCGAAAGCCCGGCGAAATCGGCCACCGGGCCCGCGCGTTCCTCGACCAGGACAACAGGTTCCATTGCTGGCGCCGCCGCCCCCACGATCAGGGATTGCGGCATGATGCCAGTCCGGCTCTCGGCGTCTGCCGTGCCCATCACACCTCCAAATCCGCCGCTCGGCACGGCCTCGTTCGGCGCGACGATCCGCGCCGGGGTCGAGGTCAGCATCGACGGGCGTCGTTCACGCCCCGGCGTGGCGGTCGAAAACGTGACCGACACGTCGTTCCATGTCGCTGCACCGCGATTTTGCAGCTCGAAAAACCGCTCCATCTCAAGCGCGCCGGTCTCGGAATTCAGCTCCAACTCATAGCTTGGCGTCCATCCCGCCGCATGGGACAGATACCCCAACTCGAAGGACAGCTCTCCGGGTTCGGCCACCTCCACGTCAACGGCAAAGGCCGTGATCTGCGTGCCGAGGGGCCGCAGGATCCGCAACGCTTCGGTGGCCAGCGAAAGCTCCGCCTGCGCATCCGTCACCGCCTCCGCCAGGTCGCGGCGCGCGACCCCGGCGGTCTGCCGTTCCTGTGACAGGCGCTCGGTCTCGGCCCCCAATGTCGCAAGGAATTGCGGCACCAGCGCGGGATCGTCGGGCATCGCGACCCCGTTTTCGCCACCGCGCAGGATCGCGGCGACATAGGTTTGCTGCGTCTCGATGGACCGGATGGTGGCATCGGCCTCAACCAGCGCGTCCTGCGCGGCCAGAAGCGCGTCTTGCGCCGTTTCAAGCTCAGCCCGCGCGGCGGCCTGCGCCGGTGTGTCCAACGCGCCTTCCGCTATGGGATGCTCGGACAGACGCTGCGGCACGCCCAGGCGGGCGCCATCGGGGCCGGTCATCTGCGGCAGGCCCGCTTCATGCAGATCCGGCATCGCGACGATCAAGCGGTGCTCTCCCGCGGGCAGGGACACGGTCGCGCTCCGCGTCAACTCGGCCCCATCGGAATAGACAAGCGCCTCGGTCACGTCGGCGCGGATCAGGAAATCATCGGCCTGGGCGGCAAATGGCAGGGTGGCGCAAATCGCCGTTGTCAAAAGAATGCGTTTCATCTGTGGAGCGGTCCTTCACATAAATACGCCACCAGGATCGGCCCGACGCCCCGCACGAACAAGGTGGGGAAATCCGGCCCGGTGGCTGTTGATATGTGTAGGACGTGGGCGCGCGCCCGATCCTTGGGTGGGGCGCAAAAAAAGAGGTTTATCAAGCGTGATAAACCCCTTTAAGCAATTGATATCGAATAATTTCAGCGGAAAAAGTTTACCGTCTTTTAACCGGTGAAACCGGCCCATTCAGCCCTTTTTCAGCACCCGCTTGCCCAGCGTTTCAGCAATTTGCACCGCATTCAGCGCCGCGCCCTTGCGCAGGTTATCCGACACGCACCACAGGTTCAGGCCATTCTCGATGGTCCCGTCCTGCCGGATGCGACTGATGAAGGTCGCGTAATCGCCGGCGCATTCGACGGGCGTCGTGTATCCAC
>CAZPJO010000097.1:0-8551 GCA_964586895.1 uncultured Roseicyclus sp. | reverse complement strand
GATGTTGACCGGGTCGTTGGGGATGCTGCCGTCGGCCTCGCTTGGTGCGCCGATGGAGAATGGGCGACCCAAAGCGCTCTACGAACCGGTGCATGGGTCCGCGCCCGACATCACCGGGCAGGGTAAGGCGAACCCGATTGCGTGTATCCTGAGCTTTGCGATGGCGCTGCGGTATTCGTTCGATCTGGGCGAGGAGGCGACGCGGCTGGAACGTGCGGTGGAGGCGGTTTTGGCCGATGGCGCGCGGACCGCGGATCTGATGGGCCCGGAGGATGGCACGCCGATGTCGACCGCGCAGATGGGCGATGCGATCATCGCGAAGCTGGCGGCCTGAGCCCCCTCGCCTAGGGCCGCGCGGCGTGGCAGGGTTGGAGCATTCCAACCTGAGGAGCATTTTATGTTTTGCCGTATTGCCGTTGCTGCCGCCCTGCTTGCCAGCCCCATCCATGCCGATGGTTATGTCGTGGGGGACCGGTTGGACGACCCCATGGTCATCGCGCAGGAGGCGTTTGCGGGGTTCCCGCCCGATGAAGAGGGCCGCCCCGGTGTCGAGGTGTCGGCGAGCACGGATTTCTTCGGGCAGGTGAGCATTCTGGTGGCGCAGACGGGGTTCGCGGACGATTCCGTGGCCGGGCAGCGCGAGCAATATGTGCTGAGCGAGGGTGATGGCATGTGGGAGATCACGTTTCGGCGGACCGACTACATGTGTCGCCGTGGGGCAAATACGGTGACCTGGCAGACCGATCTTTGCCCCTGATTTAGCAACGCCTTTTGGAGGTTTCATGTCTGCATCGCTTCGCGGATCGATCCTGGCGCTTGTCGCATTTGCGATTTTTGCCACCCATGACGTCCTGATCAAATATTTGGGCGGCACCTATTCTCCGTTTCAGATCGTGTTCTTCTCGGTCCTGTTCGGCTTTCCCATCGTAACGATCCTGCTTCTGAGGGACGCGAAGGAGGCGAACCTGATCCCGAGACATCCGCGCTGGGTGGTGGCGCGGACGCTGGCGTCGGTGGTGACGGGGTTTTGTGCTTTCTACGCCTTTTCGGTGCTGCCGTTGGCGCAAACCTACGCGATCCTCTTCGCGGCGCCGTTGTTGATCACGTTGCTGGCCATCCCGATGCTGGGTGAGACGGTGGGCTGGCGCCGGGGCCTTGCGGTGATCGTCGGGCTGGCCGGAGTGTTTGTGGTGTTGCAGCCGGGGACCACGGATCTGTCTCTGGGGCATGTCGCGGCGTTGGTGGCGGCATGTTCGGGGGCGTTCGCGTCGCTGGTGGTGCGCAAGATCGGCCGGGAGGAACGGTCCGTTGTTCTGATCCTGTATCCGATGGTGGCGAATTTCGTTTTGATGGGTGCCGCCATGCCGTTCGTCTACGTGCCGATTGCGGGTGTGGACGCGCTGGCCCTTGCGGTGATCGCGGCGCTGGCATTGGTGGCGACGTTCTGCCTGATCCTGGCGTATCGCACCGCGCCGGCCGTCACGGTCGCGCCAATGCAATATTCGCAGATCCTGTGGGCGAGCCTCTTTGGCGTTGTTCTGTTCGATGAGGGGCTGACATTACCGACACTGGTGGGGTCGGGGATCATCATCGCCTCGGGCATCTACATCGTTCTGCGTGAGGGAAATGGCGGCGGGTCCAGCACCACACCGGTTTTGCGCACGCGCATGCGGTTGGGCACGCCGTCGTCCACGCGGGTGGCGCCGTTCCTTGATCCGGAGGCGCGGGGACCGAGGGGGCCATCCGATCCCGAGTGAGCTCAGTGACACCCCCCGTGACACCGCCCTGACACCCCTTGCCATCTGCGCCACCCACCGCTATGCCGCGCGGCACGGTCGGGCTGTGGCGCAGCCTGGTAGCGCACCTGCTTCGGGAGCAGGGGGTCGGAGGTTCGAATCCTCTCAGCCCGACCAGATCAACCTATCGGCTCAGTCATCGCCCGTTTGGGCCGAGGCCCTTCATTCAAGGCCTTTCGTTGAGGCGCCCCGGGGCCTGTAAGATGTGCGTCTTGCGGCGCAACATGAATGTTATATCATAGCATCTGACGATTCAGCGATCCATTGGGCCGACCACCTTATGAACAACAAGAACCTAGGCAGCACCAGCTTGCGCCGCAGACGGCGACCGGGCGACCCGATGAAGGCCTATGACACCCTTCCCAAGCCATTGCGGCATTGGTTGTCAGAGGCGGCACTGCCATGGTCCCCCCGCTCGGTCCGCCGGATCTGGGTGCGGTCGATCGCAAAAGGGCAGGCCCCGGAAGATGTGCTGCACCACTTGACCGAACTGGAGCACCGGACGCTTGCGCGGGATGCCTGCACGATCAGATCGCAGGCGTAACCTCACCGGGTGCAGGCAACCCGCTTAATACGCTACATCGACCCAGACCAGCCGATGGTCGGAGGCCTCGACCACGGCCTCTGCCAACGCGCCGTCTTCGGGCCAGATCACCCCGGCGTCCGTCACCGAAAGGTTGGCTGAGGGAAGGATGTAATCGACCCGCAGATCGCCCGGGATGGGATCGTCCCAATCGGCGGTGGCGGACCCATGGGGGCTTTGCGGGCCGGGATCCTGCACCGCGTCATGGGACAGCAGGCGATGGAGCGCCTCGCGCCGCCCTTCGCCGCGGTCTGGGTCAAGGTTCAGGGTCCCGAGATAGGCGAAGGTGTCGGCCGTGAAGGGCGGGCCATCGGGGCTCCAATCGCCGCGCAGATACAGCTCCCAAAAGCGCAATTCATCGGCGTTGCGCAGGCCATTGCGATCTTCGGGGCCGTCAAAGACCGGGGCGGAGGCATGCGAGGTCAGGATATGGAACGGGCCACCCGGCAGCAAAACCTCCACATCCCATGCGGCGACGGGATGCAGGCGCAGCACCGGCATGGCGGCCTCCGGCGTGACGCCAGCGGCCGCGTTGTCGGGCAGATCGCGCCAAAGCAGGTCGGAAAAATCGCGCACCTCGCCGATGGGATAACGCGACAGAAGCGCAAGACCGCCCGCGCCGTTGAAGCGCCCATAGCCATGCGCGTCGCGCGGGCCGGTTGTCGATCCGTCGCCGTCCAGATCGACCCCGGTGGGCCAGCCGCTGTTGGGGCGGAGCGAGACGAAATGGGGATAGTCGAGCCCGCGGTCGGACAAGGCCTGACGCAGCGCGCTCAGGGTCGCGCCGCCGTGGTCGTAATCGATGTCCTGAAGCGCGAGAATATCGGCCCTTGCGGCGACGATAACCTCGATGCTGGCGGCCGGCACATCATCGAGCCGCAGGATATCGCGCAGCACGACACCCGGCCCGCGACCGGAAAGATCGGTGTGATAGGTTGCGAGGCGCAGGGTTTCGGCGGAGGCGCCGGTCGCACCGGCACCCAACGCGATCAGGAGGCCACAGGCGATCCCGGTGCGTCGGCGTCGACGCTGGCCACAAGGCGCGCGCGCCGGGCGCGGATCATCCGCGCGATGCGCAACATTGCCAGCCCGCGCATCACAAGGCTGAGGGGAAGAAACATCCATATGGCCACTGCCCAAACCATGGTCTGCGGCGCGCCGATCACAGGGATCTGAAGCTGGTTCGCCGCCATGACCGCCACAACCGGGATAATGAATGGGCTGCAAATTCCAAAGATAACGTTAACGCGGGCGTCGCGAACTAACCTTTTGATAACATCTCCGCCCGCAGTGGGGTCAAAAGTGGGCAGGTTGACCCAGACATTGAACGCCGTGCCTCGGTTGGGCCAGTGTTCCGTGCGGATCAGCGCCGAGAAGATGAACAGCGAAACGATGGTGATCAGGACGGCCAGACCGGCCATGGCCTGCACCTGTCCGGCCATGGCGGGATTGATGTCTTCGGGCAAGTGATCAAGCACGAGGCGCAGCGGGCTGAACGGGAAATCCAGCGCGTGGCCGACGAGAAATCCAAGGGCCGTGATCAGCATCGCGAGGGTCGAACCTTCGCGGTCGACGCCAATGATGACCGACAGGCCAAACAGCATCAGAAACAGCGCGATCACCCTTATTCTATTGAGCGGAGGGGCATCGCGGAATTCGATCAGCCCGGGGTATTTCGCACCGTATTCGAACGCGACCACAAGTGCGAAAGCGAGGGAGACAAGGGTGACGATCTGCGCATTTTCCGCAGTGGCCCCCGATGCAAGCAGGGACGGCGTCAAAATGACGACGACGATCATAACCGCCCGCAAAAATGCGCCGACCAATCTGGAAACCACCGATATTACCTCAATGCTGATGCCAGTTCATGCTGACACCTTGTTCTGCCTTTTGGCCCGCTTCGTGGTCTTATCCGTCCAATTTCGTGAGAATTGGTTCGAATGCACCCATTGCTGGCACGATTTTGACACATTTGTGCCCAAGTTGCCCGAAGCTGGCAACACAAACGGCGCGCCTCTGGGTGAGACGCGCCGGTTAAGTTGCTGACCTGTCGCAGTTTTGCACCACCGCGCCCGTGGGATCAGGGAGGGATCAGGAAGGGTTCAGACCCAGGGCCGGTCCTGCGCAGCCTTGGCCTCGAACGCATCAATGGAGGCGGATTTTTCCAGCGTCAGGCCGATGTCATCAAGCCCGTTGAGCAGGCAATGCTTGCGGAAGGCGTCGACGTCAAAGGTGATCGTGCCGCCATCGGGGCCAGTGATGGTCTGGTTTTCCAGATCGACGGTGACGGTGGCATTGGCGCCGCGTTCGGCGTCATCCATCAGCTTGTCGACGTCTTCTTGGGGAAGGACGATGGGCAGGATGCCGTTCTTGAAACAGTTGTTGTAAAAGATGTCGGCGAAGCTCGTGGAGATCACACAGCGGATCCCGAAATCCAGAAGCGCCCAAGGGGCATGTTCGCGCGACGAGCCGCAGCCGAAATTATCGCCCGCAACAAGGATCTGCGCGTTGCGATAGGCGGGTTTGTTAAGCACGAAATCCGCGACTTCGTTGCCGTCGTCGTCAAAGCGCATCTCGTCGAACAGGTTCACGCCGAGGCCCGAGCGTTTGATCGTCTTGAGGAACTGCTTGGGGATGATCATGTCGGTGTCGACGTTGATCAGGGGCATGGGGGCGGCAATGCCGGTGAGGGTGGTGAACTTGTCCATGGGCGTCTCCTTCGGTCGGGGGTGGAGTAACGCGCGGGGCGGGGCGCTTCAAGGTCCTCCCGGGTCAATTCATTGGGGCACCGCGAAGGTCATGTTGGCCCAATGGGTGATCCAGATCGCGTCGCCATCGGCCTGCGGTTCATTGGGTTCGAGGAAGACGGCATCGGCCATGTAGGTGAGACCGGGTTCCACGGGCAGGGTCACGACGCCCTCGGCATCGGTGCGGTGCAGCGTGATCTCGACGGTGCCCTCTGCATCCTGCGCGAACAGCTCGACCTGGTAGTCGGGTTGCAGGGCGTCATCGTACCACAACGCCATGGTGACGGTCCCGCCAAGATCGTCGGTATAGGGATTGTCGAGCGCGACCAGTTCGGCGCGCAGGCCATAACGCGTGTCCGTACCCGCGCCGTCCCCCACGGCGACCAGCGATTTGGCGTAGCGGATGTAATCCTCTTCCACGTCTTCCTGACTCAGGCCGCGCGCCTCATGCAGGGCGGTGACGTCGCCGAGATCCTTGTGGTTGGCGAAATTCAGGAAGCGGTCCCACGTGGACCAGGTCAGGTCGCTGACCCCGGTTTGGTGCACGACCACGGCGAGCCCCTCGGCCATGTCATCCATGCTGAGCGCGGGAATATCGCCAAGCCGACCTTCGACCTCACGCGTTTGGCCACCGTTGATCACGACGAAGGTTTCGAAGTTGCGGGGCAGATAACTCATGGAGGAGCCGACGAATTCCTGACCCACCCGCAAATCGCCTGACAGGACCTCGCCGGGCGCGATCGCATAGGTGTCGGGATCGATCCAGAATTCATGGGCCGCGCCCTTGTCAGTCAGCGCCAGAAGCGCAAGTGTCGCGGCCAGAAACACAGGTTTCATGAAAGGTCCTCCAATGGGTGCTGCAACGATGCTTCGGCGCGTCCTGATGTCAATCGCTGTTGTCTTCACGGTTGCGCCAGCATTGGCCCATGAAATCCGTCCGACCATCGCAGATATCGAGGTTGGAGAGACCGACGTTACCATGAGCCTGCGGGTCACGATCGAGCCGTTGATCGCGGGGATCGACCTCTCTGCGGTGGAGAACACCAACGACGCGCCCGAGGCGGTGGTTTACGACCGGCTGCGCGGGCTTGACCCCGATGCGTTGGAGGCCGCCTTGCGCGACGCCTGGCCCCGGATCAGCGAGGGGTTCATCCTGCAATCGGGCGGCGCGGCCCTTTCGCCCGAGATCGCGGCGGTGCAGATCCCGCCTGTGGGCAATGTCGAGCTTCCGCGCGATAGCCTTCTGACCGTGACGGCGGCTTTGCCCGAGGGTGACGCAGGCGTGCAGGTCGGCCTTGCGCCGCAATTCGGCACGTTCATCCCGCGCCAGATCGGCGGTGGCGAGGATGCCTATGAGGGCTTTCTTGACGGGGGCGAACTGACGCCCGAATTGCCGCGCGCCGAGCTCCTGACCGAAGGGTGGCTGGACGTGTTCCTGCGCTACGTCGGGGCGGGGTTTGAACATATCATTCCGCTGGGTCTTGATCACATCCTGTTCGTTCTGGGCCTGTTCTTCTTTGCCACGCAATTGCGCCCGCTTCTGTTCCAGGTCACGGCGTTCACGGTGGCCCACACTATCACGCTGGCGCTTGCGGCCACCGGTGTGATCAGCATCCCGGCCAGCATCGTTGAGCCGATGATTGCGGCGTCCATCGTCTACGTCGGGATCGAGAACACGTTTGGCTGGGGCAGTACGCGGGGGCGCACGGCGTTGGTGTTCGGCTTTGGCCTGCTGCATGGATTGGGGTTTGCCAGCGTTCTGGGCGATTACGGCATCGCGTCGGATCGCTTCGCCGTGGCGCTGATCGGGTTCAACATCGGGGTGGAGTTTGGCCAATTGGCCGTCATCGCCATCGCCTTCGCGCTGGTGGGGTGGTTCCTGCATGCCACGTGGTATCGCAAGGTCATCGCGATCCCCGCATCGCTGGCCATCGCCGCGATCGGGGCCTTCTGGGTGGTCGAGCGGACGCTTCTGTGAGGTTTCTGCGCGAGAACGCCCGCTGGCTTGCCACCGGCCTGCTTCTGGCGCTTGGATCGTCGTTTGGACAGACCTATTTCATCTCGCTGTTCGCGGGTGAAATCCGGGCGCACTACGGCCTGAGCGATGGGCAATGGGGCGGTATATACACGATTGCCACGGTGGCCTCTGCGGCGCTTTTGATCGGGTTTGGAGGGCGGGCGGATACCATGCGCCTGTCGCGGCTTGCGGTGATCGTGGCTGCGTTTTTCGCTTTGGCCGCCCTGTTGATGGCGGTGGGGCAGACGGTCTGGACGTTGATCCTTGCGGTGTTTTTGCTGCGCTTTTGCGGGCAGGGCATGATGACCCACATGAAGGCCACGGCCATGGCGCGGTGGTTCGTGGCCACCCGTGGGCGCGCCATGTCGATCACCAATCTGGGCCACCCATTGGGTGAGGCGATGTTGCCGGTCGTGGCCATCGTGGTGATCTCGACCATCGGCTGGCGCGCGACCTGGGGTGTTGCGGCGGCGGTGATCGTTTTCGCGTTGATCCCGGCGTTGATGGTGCTTCTGGCGCAGGACCGTGCGCCGAAGGGGTCGAACGGCGGCATGGGCGCGCCGGGCCTGTTCGGCAAGCACTGGACCCGCGCCGAGGTCCTTGGTCATCCGCTTTTCTACGCGTTTGTGCCGCTTCTCCTGACGCCGGGGTTCATTGGAACGGTGGTGTTCTTTCACGCGGTCCATGTTGGCGAGGTCAAGGGGTGGAGCCTGTCGCAAATGGCGCCAAGCTACGCGACCTATGCGATTGCGAGCGTGACCACGGGGCTATTGGCCGGATGGGCGGTGGACCGGTTCGGCCCGCCCCGCCTTTTGCCGGTGGTGCTTTTGCCGATGGCCGCAGGCATGGCGTTGATCGGCCCGGCGGAGGATCCGTGGCAATGGGCCGTGGCGCTGTCGCTTGTGGGGGTGACGCAAGGCTGTGCTGCGGCCTTGGCGGGGACGTTGTTGCCGACTCTGTTCGGGACCAACCATTTGGGCTCTGTCCGGTCGATCGCGACAGCGTTGATGGTCTTTGCGACCGCCATCGGGCCGGGGATCACGGGGTGGTTCATCGATCAGGGCGTCACCTATCCCGAACAGGGCACGGCGCAGGCCCTTTGGTGTGTTGCGGTGAGTGTCGCGTTCATTCCGGTCATGCGGTGGACCTTGCGCCTGCAACGCGAAGGGGCGCCCGTTGCCGAGCGCCCCCTTTAGCAATTTATCGGTGTGGGGTTATTCCCAGCCAACGTCGTTGAAGATCTGCTGCGCGAGCGGCACGTTTTCGGCCACGGCGGCGAGATCGACGGTGTCGCCTTCGAACGACCCGAGCGAGGCGGGCGCCTCGGCCACTTCGACGCCGTCAACGGCGGGGTATTCATCGTTACCGGCCGAGAAATACTGCTGCGCCTGATCCGAGGCGAGGTATT
>CAZPJO010000096.1:0-8588 GCA_964586895.1 uncultured Roseicyclus sp. | reverse complement strand
GCCCTATCGTGCTCAGCCATGATCTTGTGACCTACCTCGCGATCTTCGCAGTCGCGGCGATCTGGTTCGTCTTCAAACACACCCGCGCGGGCCTGATCCTGCGCGCCGTCGGTGAAAGCCACGACGCCGCCCATGCGCTCGGTTACAAGGTGGTGCGCATACGCGTCCTCGCCATCCTCTTCGGCGGTGCCATGGCGGGCCTCGGCGGCGCGTTCCTCAGCGTCGTCTACGTCGAAAACTGGGTGCAGGGCATGACCGCAGGCGCAGGCTGGATCGCGCTGGCGCTTGTCGTCTTCGCGGCGTGGAAACCCGGCCGCGTGCTCTTCGGCGCATGGCTCTTCGGCGGCATCGCGGCCCTGCAACTGCGCCTGCAAGCCGCCGAGGTCGGCGTGCCCGTCGCCCTGCTCGACGCCTCGCCCTACCTTGTGACCATCATAGTGCTCGTGGTCATGTCATCCGACCGCGCCCGCGCGGCCCTGAACGCCCCCGCAGCGCTTGGAAAGACCTTCCACGCCAGCGGATGACGCACTCCCCAAATCACCCAAACCTAACGCAAACCAATCCAACAGAGAGGGAAAACAAATGAAAACACTCACCAAACTCCTGGCCAGCGCGGCACTCGCCACCGGTCTTGCCGGCGGCGCCATCGCACAAGACGATCCCTTCCAGGTCGGCTTTGTCTACGTCGGCCCGATCGGCGACTACGGCTGGACCTGGACCCACGACCAAGGCCGCCTCGCGGTCGAGGAAGCCTTCGGTGATGAGGTCGAAACCGTCTTCGCCGAAAGCGTGCCCGAAGGCGCGGACGCCGAGCGCGTGATCCAGCAGATGGTCCTGGGCGGGGCCGACATGGTCTTCACCACCTCCTTCGGCTACGGCGAACAGACCAATGCCGTCGCGGCACAGTTCCCGGATGTCTATTTCGAACACGCCACTGGCTACCTGCGTGAACATGACAACGTCTCGACCTATTCCGCGCGCTTCTACGAAGGCCGCGCCGTAATCGGACACATCGCGGGCCACATGACGGAATCGAACATCGTGGGCTACATCGCCTCCTACCCGATCCCCGAGGTCATCCGCGGCATCAACGCCGCCTACCTGCACGCGGTCGAAGTGAACCCCGATGTCGAATTCCGTGTCGTCTGGGTCTACACTTGGTTCGACCCCGCGCAGGAAGCCGAAGCCGCACAGGCCCTGATCGATGCGGGCGCCGACGTGATCATGCAGCACACCGATTCTACTGCGCCGCAAGCCACCGCGCAGGAGGCCGGCGACGTCTACACCTTTGGCCAAGCCTCCGACATGATCCAGTTCGCACCCGCCCCGCGCGTGTCCTCGATCATCGACAATTGGGGCCCCTACTATGTGCGCCGCGTCGGTGAAGCAATGGAAGGCACCTGGACGCAGTCCGACACCTGGGAAGGCATGCCCGAAGGCATGGTCGTGATCGGCGAGATGAGCGACGCGATCCCCGAAGAGGTCCGCGCCTCGGCCACCGCGATCATGGAAGGCATCCAGGCGGGCGAATACCACCCGTTCACCGGCCCGATCAACCGCCAGGACGGCACCGCCTGGCTGGCCGACGGCGAAGTCGCCGATGACGGAACGCTGGCCGGCATGGATTTCTACGTCGAAGGGATCACCGGCGAAGTTCCGAACTGATTTTTCGTAGATACGGATGCAAGCGGCCCGCCACACGGCGGGCCGTTTCTTTTCTGCACAACAGCAGGGTTTGTCCCGGCTGCGCCGTCGCCGGGGGCGGGCGCGCGGGCCTTGCGGCCCACGCACCCGCCCACACACTTCCGCCCTAACCGTCGCACCCGATCGCACAGGTCGGAACGCGCCCTTTTCTGACTCGGTGCAGCAGGGATTTATCGTCACTTCCGTGCATTTTCAGGGAACAAAGATGAGCGGCGTTAGCGCATTATTTACTGACGTGGCACAAACTCGGAGGGCGGAACAGCCAGGCATGGCGATGGCCGTGAACGAAGATGGCACATCCTCTGCCCGCGAAGCCCTTTGGGATAGGGGCGGAGGATGACCCTCTTGGCGCAGCACCTGGCATCTTTGTTTCTTGAAAATGCACTTGCCCGATATCCTCCTCTTCCTGCCTCCGCAGCAAGGCACCCCCTTCAACGCCAACCAATCTGCCCGCGCGGCTCCATCACGGCGCCCACGCGCGCGGTCCCTAAGGGGGCGCGCGCGCCACGTCCGGCGCAGCAAGGCGCGACAGCGCTTTGCAAGGCGGAAGCCCCCTTGCCCCGGATCGCATCCCATGCGACCCAAACCCATGACCTACGACTTCCTTGTGATCGGCGGCGGCATCGCCGGAACCTCGGCCGGGGCCGCGCTCTCGGCGCTTGGCACCGTTTGCCTGCTGGAGGCCGAAGACGCGCTTGCCTACCATGCTTCGGGCCGGTCCGCCGCGCTTTACGAGGCGCAATACGGCTTGCCGTCCACAACCGCGCTCAACCGCGCCTCGCGTCAGGCCCATGAAACGCTCGATGGCGGGCTCCTGTCGCCACGCGGCTTACTGTTGCTGGCCGGACCGGGCGATGAAACCGCCTTCGCCGACGATTGCACCAAGATGCATCTCGACCGGCTCACCCCGGCAGAAGCGCAGGGCATTATCCCCATCCTCGACCTCTCGCATGTCACGGCCGCCGCCCATCACACCGACGCCTGGGACATCGACACCGACCGCATGGTCCAACATTTTGCGCGGGTAATCCGCGCCAACGGGGCAATGCACACAGGCGCCCCCGTCACCGCCATCGCGCGCACCGACACTGGCTGGCGCGTTAGCACCCCCAATGCCGACCTTACGGCCCGCACACTCGTGAACGCCGCCGGGGCCTGGGCCGATCAGGTCGCTGTCATGGCGGGCGTGGCCCCCCTTGGCCTGACCCCGCTGCGCCGGTCCATGGCGCGCATGCCCGCGCCGGGGGGGCATGATGTGTCCGGCTGGCCGATGCTTTTTGGGGTCGGCGAAAGCTGGTATGCCAAACCCGATGCCGGGGCCTGGCTCGTCTCACCGGCCGAGGAAGGCCCGGTGGACGCCCCCCACGATGCCTTCGCCGATGACATGGTCCTGGCCGAAGGCATCGCGCGCTACCAACCTTTCGTCACCGAAGAGGTCACGCGCGTCACCTCGTCCTGGGCGGGCCTGCGCACCTTCGCGCCCGACCGCAATCTGGTGATCGGACACGACGCGCGCGATCCTGCATTCCTGTGGAATGCGGGTCAGGGCGGCTACGGGTTTCAAACCGCGCCTGCTGCCTCCGCCCTGTTGGCCGATCTGGTCGCTGGACGCCCCAGCGTGCTTGACGCAGACACCATTGCGACCCTGTCGCCGTCACGTTTTCGATAGACCTTGCAGCCTATGCTTGCAGACACCGGCCATGGCCTTATCTTGCCCCGCAACCTGTCACGGAGAGACACATGACCCATCTGAGCCTCCGCGCCGCATGTCTCGCGGCGCTGATGACCATCCCCGCCACCGCAGCCGTCGCGCAATCCGCGCTCGACCGCTTCGAGGCCGCCAGTGAACGTGTGACCCAACTGACCTATCAGGGCATCGCTGCGCAATACAGCGTCGACGCCGCGGTGTTCCCCGACACCGCTTGGGACCGCCCGATGCGCCGCGCCGGGCGCTGCATCCTTGAGGCCTATGAGGGAGAAGTCGGCGAAGACGGCGTCGCGCAATTCCTCGCGGGCTTCGAGACCGCCGTGCAATCCGCCGCCCCCGCCGATATCCTCAACGGCACCTTCTCGGGCCAGTTGCCCGACGGCTTGACCACCCAGCGGCAGCAGCAGATCCAGAACGAATGTGGCATGCTGGAGCTTGAGATGACGCGCCTCGCCACATCCGGCGTTCTGCAGGCGTTGCAGCAACAATGATCCGCGCCCTCGCGCTTGGCGTCGGCCTCGCCTGCCTGCCGCTTGCGCTCAGCGCGCAATCGACGTTCGAGCGTTTTGAGGCCGTGGCCGTGGCGATGAACGCGCTGATGAACGAGGCCCTGATCGCGGAAATCCCCGCACTGGACGGCAACCTGCCCGCGCCCGAATGGGACGATCCCATGCGCATTGCCTATACCTGCATGTACGACGGATACGTCACCCGGGTGGGCGAGACCCCGGTGGCCGAGATGGTCACCGCCATGGAAGACATGCTCGCGTCGATTTCGCCGATGGAGATGCTTCAGGGCGGCGGAGCAGTCGAAAACCCCGAGGGCATTTCCGACGCCGAAGCGCTTGAAATCGTGGGCGGGTGCAACCTCATGGATGTGTTCACAGCCCGCATGACCGAAAGCGGCGCCATGGAAATCATGATGCAGCAGCAATGACCGGCACCCCCCCCGAACATGCGCCCAAACGCGGGCCCGACAAGGACTACGCGGGCGGCGCTTATGACGATGGCCGCCTGTCCGCGCCCGCAGCTCTGCGCAATCGCGATGATATCGCCGCCGCCCTTGCGAACATCGCGCCCGCCTCGGGCCGTGCGCTCGAAATCGCATCGGGCACGGGCGAACATGTGATCCGCTTCGCAGGTGCGATGCCGGGCCTTGTCTGGCAACCCACCGACCCGGCCGCCGACCGGCGCGCCTCCATTCGCGCCTGGCGCGCGGCGGAGCATGTCGACACGATCCTCGATCCCTTGGACCTTGACGCCTGCACGCCCGGATGGGCGGCGGTGCATGACCCCGCCGACCTGATCTTTCTGGCCAACCTTCTGCACCTCGTGACCGAGGGAGAGGCGCGCATTTGCCTGTCGGAAATGGCCGCGGCCCTCGCCCCCGGTGGCTGCGCGGCCGTCTACGGCCCGTTCCTGCGCGATGGCAAAACCACAAGCGACGGCGACGCCGCTTTTGACGCCCACATCCGTGCCGAAAACCCCGACCGGGGCTACAAGGATCATGCCTGGGTCCGCGACTTGTGGCACGACGCTGACCTTGTCCCCGAGGCACCGCATGTGATGCCGGCCAACAACCTGCTTCTGGTGGCCCGCAAACCCGCCTGAGGCCCTGCAAACACGGCTGAAGCCCCGCGAACACCTCTACGTAACGTAACGGAAGGAAACCTTTCGCTTTTCGG
Organism: uncultured Roseicyclus sp.; assembly: GCA_964586895.1. Taxonomy (GTDB): domain Bacteria; phylum Pseudomonadota; class Alphaproteobacteria; order Rhodobacterales; family Rhodobacteraceae; genus Gymnodinialimonas. The sequence goes on along the minus strand of CAZPJO010000096.1, from coordinate 3,491 downwards.
CTGCGTGATGGTTAGGCTCCGGCCATTCCGGGCCTGCAGAACATAGGCAAGTTGGCCCGATCATGGCTTTGACGACGACGGGCGCATATGAGCACTGAATTATCACCGGACGGCCAATTCGCACCGGAGGGGCTCTTTGACCTTCTCGAGGGGCCAGCCCTCGCGCGCCTGTCCCAAACGCCGGTGGACCGCGGCACCAAACTGATCACCGCAGGCAGCACTGCCGAGGCGATGTATCTGGTTGAATCCGGCCGCTTCCGCGTGGAACGCGACGGGGTCGACCTGGCCGAGATCGGCGCAGGGGCTGTGATTGGCGAAATCGCGTTTCTGACCGGAGGCGGGCGCACCGCCGATGTCGTCGCCGCCCGCGACAGCGTCGTCTACCGCATCGACCGCGCCACCTATGACCGGCTCTGTGCCGAAGTCGACGGCCTGCCGCAGGCCATCGCCGCCGAACTGGCCGACCGGCTCGCCAAGACATCCGCGCGCGTTGTGCCCGATCCGGGCCGTCCACCCGCGCGCACCTTCTGCATCCTGCCCTGCGCGGGTGCACCCCTGCCGGAGCGCTTTGTGCCCGACCTCGCCCATGCCATCTCGGCCCACCATGCCCTTGCCGTGGTGACGGAGGCCGATTTTCACGCCGCCCTTGGCCCCCGTGCCGATCCCACCTCGCCCGAGGCGATTGCCTGGATGAACACCCAGGAACGCGGCGCGCAGATCGTGCTTTTCGTGGCCAATTCCGAGGCCTCCGATTGGTCCCGTGCCGCTTTGAAACAGGCCGATCAAGCCGTGCTCATAGCCCAGGCCGCGAAGTACAACGCGCCGTCCGAGATCGAGCAGTTCGCGCTTCAGATCCTGCCCGAAAGTCAGCGACGGCTGGTCCTTTTGCACCCACAACGGACGCAGAAAGCCACCGGAACCGGCCGTTGGCTCGATACCCGCCCGGTGTTCCTGCACCACCACGTCGCGCTGACCGGCGGCGATGCGGATATCGCCCGGCTTGGCCGGTTCCTTTCGGGACGCGCCATCGGCATGGTCCTGTCGGGGGGTGGCGCGTTCGGTGTGGCCCACGTCGGCGTTTTCCGCGCCATGGCAGAGGCCGGGCTGCCCGTCGATATCGTCGGCGGCACCTCCGTCGGCTCCGCGATGGGCGGGGCCTTCGCGCTTGGCGTTCCGCCCGAGGAAATCGGCGGCCGTGTCGAACAGATCTTCGTGCGCTCGGGCGCAATGCGCCGGGTCACGATCCCGAAATTCGCCTTCCTCGATCACAAAATACTCGATGCCGCCCTGCGCGAGCATTTCCATGACGACCCGATCGAAGACCTCTGGCTGCCTTATTACGCCGTCGCCGCCGACCTGTCGTCGATGGAAAAGACCGTGATCCGCCGCGGCCCCTTGTGGGAAGCGATCCGCGCCTCTTCGGCCATTCCCGGCGTGCTGCCGCCGTTCTTTTCGCGCGAAGGCAGGGTGCTGGTCGATGGCGGCTGCATCGACAACATGCCGTTCCGCACCATGCATGGCCTCAAGACCGGGCCGAATGTTATCGTGAACGTACAGAAGGCCACCAACAAACTGGTTCATGTGGATTATCAAAGCCTTCCGGGCCGGGCCGAGCTTCTGCGCAAGACCGTCATGCCGTTCGGGTCAAAGACCGGCCCACGCGTGCCGGGCGTGATTTCGACCGTGATGCGCTCGCTTTTGGTGGGGCAATCCGACATGCTCACAGATCTCGACCCGACCGACATGATGATCCGACCTCCGGGCCTCAAGGGGGCGGGGTTTCTGGCCTGGAACCAGCACAGGCTGTTCTACGAGATTGCCTACAAACACGCCGCCGAGATCTTTTCGGGCGCGCGCGCGGACGAGGTCAGCGAAACGGCCCTTTTGGCCCTGCGCCGTGCCGCATCGGGCACCAACACCGGCGCAACGCGCCAAGATGTGTCCGTGGACGGCGCGGCCTAAACCGGCACCACGAAGCTCGCCATGACACATACGCCTTGGGCATTACGCGGCAAACTGCTGTTGCTCGGTTTACGGGTATCCCGACCTTGGCCAAACCGCCCCGACCCGTCACGATGTCACCCACGATATTTCTCAAAGGATGCCCCTGATGCTTCGGTCCATTGCCCTCACCGCCGCGCTTGCCCTGTCTTCGGCTCTGCCGGCCTTTGCGCAATCCGAGTTGGAACGGATGGAGGCCGCGACCGTCGCCGCCTCGCTCAACATGGAAGCCTTCATGGTGTCGCGCGCACCGTCGCTGGCCGACGCCATGCCGGATTGGACCTGGGGGGATGACATGCGCGCGGCGGGGTCGTGCACATTGGATGCGATCCGCGCCGAAGGAGGCGATGCTGCGGCGGAGGATTATATCGACGCGCTGGAGGCCTTCGCGGTGCTTGAAATCACCTCGATGGAGCAACTGGCCACCGCCGCCCCCGTCCCGATCAGCTCGGACTTCGCCGTGGCCACAAGCCAGCGTTGCGGTTCGGATGACGTCGCGATGCAGCGGATGGAGGCCAGTGGCTTGATGGAGGCGATGCTGGACCCGCAGGTGATGATGCAACTGATGGGCCAGTGACCCAATCCGCCACTCCTCGACCCGATCGGGTCTCCTCGCAGCCCACCTCCGGGGTCGTTGCGTGTGGACAAAACGGCCCGGCCAAGACGTTAAGAAAGCCTTAAAATCTCAAAATTTCCGCATTAATCACAATTACTTAGATACACTTATCAACGTGATAAGGCCTACCCATCCACCCGGATCACGGCGTTTTTCGGATCATAGGGGCTGTCTTCAACCACCTCCGCATCCCACAGCTCGCGGAACATCCGCACCTGCAACTTTGTGCCGACCTCCGCCAGATCGGGCCGCACGTAACCCATTCCGATCTGCTGGCCGAAGGCCACAGAATACCCGCCCGAGGTCAGCCGCCCGACCTTTTCGTCCCCCTGAAGAAGCGCCTCGCGCCCCCACGGATCCGCATCCGCAGGCCCGTCGATCAAGAGTGTCACACATTTCGAGCGAATGCCGGTCGCAACCATCTTCTCCTTGCCGCGAAACGCTTTCGTCAGATCCACGAACCGGTCCAGCCCCGCCTCTAGCGGCGTCGCATCCCGGCCAAGCTCGGTCCCGAACGCGCGATAGGAGTTCTCCTGCCTGAGCCAGTTCTGCGCCCGCCCACCGACCAATTTCATGCCATGCGCCGCACCGGCGGCGACCAGTTGATCCCACAGGTAGTTCTGCATCTCGATCGGGTGGTGCAATTCCCATCCCAACTCGCCCGTATAGGCCACCCGGATCGCGCGCACCGGGCACATGCCCAACTCGATCTCGCGAATGCTCAACCACGGGAACCGCTTGTTCGACAACACGCTTCCCGCGTCCGCATCCTTTATCAACGCGTTCAACACATCGCGCGATTTCGGCCCCGCAATCGCAAAGACACCCCATTTGGTGGTGACATCCTCGACATTGATGCGCCCGAACCGATCCT
>CAZPJO010000095.1:0-8678 GCA_964586895.1 uncultured Roseicyclus sp. | reverse complement strand
CGGCGATCCTGTTCATCGCCTTGGGGGCCGGGGCTTCGGGCGCGCTGAACATGTGGTATGACGCCGATATCGACGCGGTGATGAAGCGTACCGCCAAACGCCCGGTTCCCGCGGGCAAGGTTCCGGCCGGCGAAGCGTTGACGCTTGGCCTGTGGCTGAGCGTGATTTCGGTTGCGATGCTGGGTCTTGCGACGAATTGGGTTGCGGCGGGGTTGCTGGCCTTCACCATCTTCTTCTACGTCGTCGTCTACACAATGTGGCTCAAGCGCTCGACGCCGCAGAACATCGTGATCGGCGGGGCCGCCGGCGCCTTCCCGCCGATCATCGGATGGGCGGCTGTGACCGGGGATGTGTCGCTGGCCTCAATCCTGATGTTCGGCCTGATTTTCATGTGGACGCCGCCACATTTCTGGGCGCTCGCGCTGTTCATGAAATCCGACTACCACAAGGCCGATGTGCCGATGCTGACCGTGACCCATGGTCGGGCGGAGACGCGCAAGCAGATCCTGATCTACACGATCCTGCTGGTGCCGGTTGCGCTTGGCCTGGCCTTCACGTCTGTGGGGGGGCCTGTGTATCTGGCCACGGCGGTGGTCTTGAACGCGATCTTCGTCAAAGGCGCGTGGGACATCTGGCGCCGGGACGAAGCTGTGGCCGAGGCCGATGAATATGCCGTCGAGAAGAAGGTGTTCCGGTTCTCGCTTTTCTATCTGTTCTTGCATTTCGGCGCGCTGCTTGCGGACGCGCTGTGGAGGTTGATCTGATGCCATTGGCGGAGACACATGAGATCCACAAGCGTCGCTTCGGGCGCAATTTTGGCACTGCTCTGTGCCTGGTCGGATTTTGCGCGATCGTTTTCGGGCTGACCATCGCCAAGGTGCGCGAGGGCAGCCTTCTGGAGGCGCATGACCACCAGCCACGCGCCTCGGCCCTTCCGATCACGGAGGAGATCAGCCAGTGACCGAGCGCCGCGCCATCGATCCGAAATCCAAGACGGTCCTGCAGCTTCTGGGTGTGATCTGCTTCATGGGTGCGCTGACTGTTGCGGCGGTGCCCTTCTACGACTGGTTCTGCCGCGTGACCGGTTTTGGCGGCGCAACCGTGCAGGCCGACCAGGGCAGCGATACGATCCTTGATCAGGAAATTCGCGTCCGCTTTGCCGCCAATACCGCGCGCGACATGCCGTGGGAATTCCGCCCCGTAGAGCCCCATGTCGACATCCGCATCGGCGAGACCGGCCTGGTGTTTTACGAGGCCTACAACCCGACGGACCAGCCGATCGCCGGCACCGCCAGTTTCAATGTCGCGCCCTTCGACGTGGGCGGCTATTTCGTGAAGATCGCGTGTTTCTGCTTTGAGCTGCAGGTGCTGCAGCCGGGCGAACGGGTCGAGATGCCGGTCACGTTTTTCGTGGATCCCGAATTGCTTGACGACCCGACGGTGCGCGACACACCCGCAATCACATTGTCCTACACGTTCCACGTGACGGACATGCCCGAAGATGACGATTACGCCGCGCTTGACGCAGGCAACTGAACGACAGACCGGAGAGACCCCAAATGGCCCACGTCAAGAACCACGATTACCATATCCTGCCCCCGTCGCTGCACCCGCTGGTGGCCGCGGTCGGTGCCTTTGTGATGCTGTTTGGTGGCGTCAACTGGATGCATGCAGGCAGCCCCTGGATGTTCCTGATCGGGTTCACGGCGGTGCTTTACGTGATGTACGCATGGTGGGCCGACGTGGTCAGCGAAAGCAATGAAGGCGATCACACGCCGGTCGTGCGCATCGGCCTGCGCTATGGGTTCATCATGTTCATCATGTCCGAAGTGATGTTCTTCGTCGCGTGGTTCTGGGCGTTCTTCAAACATGCGCTGTTCCCGATGAACACCTACGAGGCCAGCACCTATGTGCCGCCGGAAATCTACATCGTGGACCCGTTTCACCTGCCATTGATCAACACGCTGATCCTGCTGTTGTCGGGCTGCCTTGTGACGTGGGCGCACCACGCGCTGGTCCATGGCGGGCAGCGCAAGGATGTCGAATACGGGCTGATCGGCGCTGTGGTTCTGGGCGTGATCTTCACCGGTATGCAGGCGTTTGAGTATTATGAACTGATCGCGCATCACGGCTGGCAATTCATCAATGGTGACAAGTTCTACTCGACCTTCTTCATGGCGACGGGCTTCCACGGGTTCCACGTGGTGATCGGCACGATCTTCCTGTTCATCTGCTACCTGCGCGTGAAGCAGGGCCATTTCACCGCCGAGAAACACATCGGGTTCGAGGCGGCGGCCTGGTACTGGCACTTCGTTGATGTGGTGTGGTTGTTCCTTTTCGTGGCGGTTTACATCTGGGGCCAAGGCTGACACCCCGAACGGGCGGAGGCGCGCTGAGCGCCGCCGCGCTGTCTTTCGCGGAAGCCTGCCGGGCAAAGGTTCGGGCAAACTGGGCGTTTTATGAAAGTTGAAAAAGGTGCCTGCCGGATCGGTGGGCCCTTTTTGTCAGTTGAGGTAAGATGACACGCAAGCTTGTGACTGTTGGCATCTTCGGCCTGATCGGGGCGGCGATCCTGATCGGGCTCGGGGTCTGGCAATTGCAGCGGCTCGCCTGGAAAGAGGGCGTGCTGGCCGAGATCGACGCGCGGATCGCAGCCGCCCCTGTTGCCGTGCCCGACGCCCCCGACCCGACCCAAGACCGCTATCTTCCCGTCACCGCCGAAGGCGTGTTCTCTGGCGACCCGTTGCGGGTTCTCGTCTCGGTTCAGGGCAGTGGCCCGGGCTATCGCCTGATCTCGGTGCTGGAGACCGACGGGGCGCGGCGCGTGTTGGTGGATCGTGGATTTCTGGCCGAAGGTGTCGCCCTTCCTGCCACGCCGCAGGGCCGCGTCACCGTCACTGGCAACCTGCATTGGCCCGATGAGATCGACGGCTTCACGCCCGATCCCGACATCGCCCGCAACCAATGGTTTGCCCGTGACGTGGAGGCGATGGCCGCGCATCTCGGGACCGAGCCGACCTTCATTGTCCTGCGCGACATATCGGTCCCCGACGCGCCCTTGACGCCCTTGCCGGTCACCGCCGACGGCATCCCGAACAACCATCTGGGGTATGCGGTGCAATGGTTCGGGTTGGCGTTGGTGGGGTTGGGGATGACAGCGTTCCTGGCTTGGCGTATCAGGCGAAGCTAACGGCCTAGAGGAATTTTGATGCGATATGTCTCGACCCGGGGGCAGGCCCCCGACCTGAGCTTTGAGGACGCGATGCTGACCGGGCTTGCGCGCGACGGCGGGCTTTATGTCCCGGCCGAGATCCCGACGCTGAGCCATGGCGATATCGCGGCGATGGCGGGCCTGTCCTATGAGGACATCGCCTTTCGCGTCATGCGCCCCTTCATTGGGGATACGTTCACCGACGCGGAATTTGCCGATCTGATCGACAAGGCCTATGCGGGGTTTGGCCATGCCGCACGCGCGCCGCTCAAACAACTGCAATCCAATCACTTTTTGCTCGAATTGTTCCATGGGCCCACGCTGGCCTTCAAGGACTTCGCAATGCAGTTGATCGGACAGATGTTCCAGAAGGCGTTGGGGCGACGCGGCGACCGGGTGACGATTGTCGGCGCGACCTCGGGCGATACCGGTTCGGCGGCGATGGAAGCGTTTCGCGGCCTCGACAATGTCGACGTGTTCATCATGTACCCCCACGGGCGCGTGTCCGAGGTGCAGCGTCGGCAGATGACGACCGTGACCGAGGCCAACGCCCATGCGCTTGCGGTGACCGGTTATTTCGACACGTGCCAGGCGCGGCTCAAGGACATGTTCAACCATTTCGAGTTTCGCGACCGGGTGAAGTTGGCCGGGGTGAATTCGATCAATTGGGGCCGGGTGCTTGCGCAGGTGGTCTATTTCTTTTCCGCCGCGGTCTCCCTTGGGGCACCGCATCGCCCCGTTTCGTTCTGCGTGCCCACCGGTAATTTCGGCGATATCTTTGCCGGTTACATCGCCAAGCGCATGGGCTTGCCGATTGAAAAACTGGTGATCGCGACCAACCAGAACGATATTTTGCACCGGGCCATGGTGTCGGGCGGCTACGTGACCGAAGGCGTCACGCCCTCAATCAGCCCGTCCATGGATATCCAGGTCTCGTCCAATTTCGAGCGCGCATTGTTCGATGCCTATGGGCGCGACGGCGCGGCTGTGGCGCAGTTGATGGAGGAGCTGAAGGGCGGGGGCTTCAAGATCAGCCAGGGCGCAATCGGCGCCTTGCGCGACCATTTCGCCAGCGGGCGCGCGACCGAGGCCGAAACGTCGGCCATGATCACGCGTGCACTGCCCGAGATGGGCGAATTGCTTTGTCCGCATTCCGCCGTTGGCGTGCATGTGGCACAGGATTTCCTGGGGGCCACGCCGCTCGTGACATTGGCGACCGCGCATCCCGCCAAATTTCCCGATGCAGTCGAAGCGGCGAGCGGCATCCGACCGCCATTGCCCGCGCGTATGGCCGACCTCTTCGACCGCCCCGAGCGGATCACCCGGGTCGAGGATGACCTTGCCGCCATCGAGGCGATCATCGACGGGAGTGTCTTTGCATGACAGTCGAAATTCACACCTTGTCCAATGGCTTGCGCGTTGTGACCGAGCATATGCCAAGCCTTGAATCCACCGCGATCGGCGTCTGGGTCAGTGCAGGCGGACGCCACGAAGCGGTCGAGCAGAACGGCATCGCCCATTTCCTGGAACACATGGCCTTCAAGGGCACGCAGCGGCGTTCGGCCTTGCAGATCGCCGAGGAAATCGAGGATGTCGGCGGCTATATCAACGCCTACACAAGCCGCGAGGTCACCGCCTATTACGCGCGGGTCCTGAAGGATGACGTGCCGCTGGCGTTTGACCTGATCTCGGACATCGTGCTGAACCCGATTTTCGACCCCCGTGAGATAGAGGTCGAACGCGGCGTGATCCTGCAGGAAATCGGGCAGGCCGCCGATACGCCAGACGACATTATCTTTGACTGGTTGCAGGCGAAGGCGTTCCCCGAACAACCGCTTGGCCGGACGATCCTTGGCCCGGCCGACCGGGTGCGCAGCTTTGATCGGGCGGATTTCGACCGGTTCATCGGGCAGCATTACGGGCCCGAGCAGCTTATCCTGTCGGCGGCCGGTGCGGTGGACCACGACCAAATCGTGCGTCTGGCCGAAGCGGCGTTCGGCCATCTCGCGCCCGTGGCAAGCACCGTGCCGCAACCCGGAAGCTTCGCGGGCGGAGAACATCGCGTTATCAAAGGGTTGGAGCAGGCGCATTTCACCCTGGCGCTGGAGGCACCGGGGTATCGATCGGATGAGATCTATGCCGCGCAAATCTTTGCAACGGCGTTTGGGGGCGGCATGTCCTCGCGGCTGTTTCAGGAAATCCGTGAGAAACGCGGCCTGTGCTACACGATCTACAGTCACGTCGGCAGCTACGATGACACCGGTCTTCTGACGATTTATGCGGGCACATCGGGCGAAGATTTGCCCGAGCTTGTGGGCCTCACGATTGACGAGTTGAAGCGCTCTGCGGACACCATGACCGAGGCCGAATTGGCCCGCGCGCGGGCGCAGATGAAAGCGGGCCTTCTGATGGGCCTGGAAAGCCCATCGGCACGGGCGGAACGGTTGGCACGCCTCGTCGCGATCTGGAACCGGGTGCCGGGCCTGGACGAAACCGTTGAAAAGATTGACGCGGTGACGCTGCAGGCGCTCAAGGATCAGGCGAGCGTTTTGGCCGCATCGGGGCGCGCGGCGATGGCGCTTTATGGGCCAGTCGAAACGTCCCCGACCCTTGATTTCGTCACGGAGCGTCTGGCGGCTTGATGCTCGTGCGCAAACGCAATCTCCGCCTTGAAACGGAGCGTCTGACCCTGCGCTTGCCGCGTCATGCCGATTATCGCCTGTGGGCGACGCTGCGCCAGCAAAGCCGCGAATTTCTGACCCCGTGGGAGCCGACATGGGCCGATGATCATCTGACACGCAAAAGCTTCACGGCGCGCGTGTATTGGGCGCAGCGTTCGGTCAATCAGGGCTCGGCGGTGCCGCTGTTCATCCTGCGACGCACGGACGATGCGCTTTTAGGGGCCATTACGCTCGACAATATCCGGCGCGGTCCGGCGCAATCGGCGACCTTGGGCTATTGGATCGGGCTGCCGTTTGTCCGGCAGGGCTACATGCGCGAAGCCATTGATGCAGCAAGCCATTTTGCGTTCCGCGCGCTGGATTTGTCTCGGTTGGAGGCGGCATGCCTGCCGGAAAACGTCGCGTCGCGCGGGGTTCTGGAAAAATCCGGCTTCAAATACGAGGGCGTCGCGCAAAGCTATTTGCAGATCAACGGGCGTTGGCGGAACCATGTCCTTTACGCCAATTTGCGCCATGACCGTCGCGGAAAGACCGATGTCGGGTGACCTCGGGGCGTTGGCGCGCTAGATCTGATGCATGGCATTTCTTGATGACTTGAAAGGGCAGTTGCCCACAGCGGCGTTTCGCACGGATACCGCACGCTACCTCGAAGAACCGCGCGGGCGGTGGCATGGGCAGGCGCTGGCGGTTGTCGCGCCCGGATCACGCGAAGAGATCTCCAACACTTTGAAAACATGCAATGAATGCGGCGTGCCTGTCATCCCCTATTCCGGGGGGACGGGCCTGGTCGGTGGACAGATCGCGGAAAATGGACCTGCGCCGATCTTGTTGTCGCTGGAGCGGATGAAGGCGGTGCGAGCTTTCGACGCGGACGCCGGCACACTGACGATCGAGGCAGGAGCAATCTTGCTGGATGTGCACGGAATCGCAGAGTCCGAGGGATGGATTTTTCCGCTGACCCTGGCGTCACAAGGCTCGGCGCGGATTGGCGGATTGCTGGCCACGAATGCGGGCGGCGTGAACGTCATCCGCTACGGAAACGCGCGTGATCTGGTGTTAGGGGTGGAGGCGGTGCTGGCCGACGGAACCATCGTCAACACCCTGTCTCCATTAAGAAAAAACAACATGGGCTATGATCTGCGGCACCTTTTGATCGGGTCCGAAGGGACGCTTGGGGTGATCACGGCGGCATCGCTCAGGTTGTTCCCGAAACCGCGAGAGACGGGGGCAGCTTTGATGGCGGTGGCCTCGCCGGAGGCAGCGCTGCGGCTTTTGAGGTTGGCACAGGAGGTGATCGGAGAGGGGATCTCAGCGTTTGAATTGATGGGGCGGACGGGGTTCGATTTCTTGGCTGAGGTCGGGCCAGAGCTGCGGCAGCCGTTTGAACAGGTGCCGGATTGGTGCTGCTTGATCGACCTCGGATTGGCCCACGGAAGCTGCGCTGAGGCGCTGGAAACTCTTTATGTTCAAGCGTTTGACGAAGGGTTGGTGAGCGACGGGGTGGTGGCGCAATCGGAGCAGCAGCGCGCGGAGTTTTGGGCGATCCGTGAGAGCATTCCCGAGGCGAACCGGCGGATCGGATCTGTGTCGTCGCACGACATCTCGGTTCCGGTGGCGCGGATCCCCGATTTCATCGCGCAGGCGCCGGGACGATTGGCGCAGATCAACGCCTTTCGCATCAACTGCTTCGGACATCTGGGCGATGGGAATTTGCATTACAACGTGTTTCCGATGCCCGGAAAAACCCGGCAAGATCATGAGGTTGAACGCGATGCTGTGAAAGCCTGCGTGCATGATCTGACCCACGAATTGGGTGGTTCCGTCAGTGCGGAACATGGGATCGGGCGGCTGAAAGTGGGCGATCTGGAGCGCTACGGCGACCCCGGGAAACTGGCCGCGATGCGGGCGATCAAGGCGGCGCTGGACCCGAAAAGCATCCTCAACCCCGGAGCTGTTCTACGGGGCTGAGCAGGGTGCATTTTCCTGTAGTTTATTTGTAGTTTTTTTGGCGTTACCAATTTTTGCACGCTTGCGGGCAGCCGTGGCCCGGTGTGTGCGAATTTGTCGGTTAGTCGCGCGTCCCCGAGAACTTTGCGGCCCAGGATTCACGATCTTCATCGGCGATTTTCGCGAACAGAACCTCGGGCACCGTGAAGGCGTGACCCGCGGGCAGACGGCCAAGCGCGCTGGCGACTTCCGATGGCCAGTCGAGCTCCGTGCCCATCGCGTCCGTCATCGCCTGCGCGGCGTCCGGGATGAAGGGGGCGGACAGCGAGGCGTAGAACGGGATCAGGTTGAGCGCGAAACGCGTGATCGCGGCGGCGCGGTCGGGGTCTTGCTTGAAGGCGGTCCATGGCGCTGCGGATTGCAGATATTCGTTGCCCGCGACCCAGATCGCGCGCAATTCGGCGGCGGCTTTGCGGATGTCGATGGCATCCATGTGGCCCTGGTAGGCGGCGAGGCGCGCCTCCAGATCGGCGATAAGGGCGGTTTCCTGTTCGCCGTAGTCGCCGCCTTCGGGCACCGCTTCGCCGAATTTGGAGCGGCAGAATTTGGTGATCCGGCTGACGAAATTCCCCAGCACATCGGCGAGGTCCTTGTTGACGTCTTGTTGGAACGCCTCCCACGTGAATTCGCTGTCGGAGGTTTCGGGCGCATGGGACAACAGCCACCAGCGCCAGTAATCGGAGGGCAGGATGTCGAGCGCCTGATCCATGAAGACACCGCGCCCCTGCGAGGTAGAGAATTGTCCGCCATCGTAGTTCAGGTAATTGAAGGATTTGATG
>CAZPJO010000094.1:0-8692 GCA_964586895.1 uncultured Roseicyclus sp. | reverse complement strand
GACCGATGCGGACGCCTTCGGGGTTGTAGCCGTAGGCGCCGAAGGGCGAGGTTCCGGCGGTGCCGATCCATTTGGAGCCGCCCTGGTGGCGCTTTTCCTGCGCCTTGAGGCGCTGGCGCAGGGTGTCCATCAGCTTGTCGAAGCCGCCCATGGCTTCGATCTCGGCGCGTTCTTCCTCGGAGAGGTGCTTTTCGGCGAGCTTTTCGAGCCATTCGCGGGGGATCTCCGTGGCCTCCAGCACGTCATCGGAGCTGATCGCCTCCAGCCCGGAAAAGGCATGCGCGAAGGCCTGATCGAAGCGGTCGAGGTGGCGTTCGTCCTTCACCATCGCGGTGCGGGCGAGGTAGTAGAAGCCGTCAACGTCATAGGTGACGAGCCCGCGCGACATGCCTTCGAGAAACGCGAGGTATTCGCGGAGCGAAACGGGGATGCGGGCGGCGCGGAGGGTTTCGAAAAACGGTAGGAACATGGGAGTGTTCTAGCGCGGTTGCGCGGCCGGGTCGAATGGGAATCGCGGATTTGTGCACGCTTGCACAACAGGGTCATGCCTTTGAAACTACGCTATAAAGGCGATTTCGTTAAGGTTTTGTTTACCGGCATTTCCACGCCCGGCACCGGCACATCGTGCCCGTCTGGCGCGGTCGCTATTGCGGCGCGGGAACCACAAGCATCACGATTGTTCCGATCAAAAAGCCGATCAGCGCAAAGACCACCGCCCATTGCGCGATGTCGGGCCAGTTGCCCTTGCGCCGCCATGCGAGAGCTGCGCCAAGCACGAGGCCAAGCGCCGCGCCAATGAAATTCAGCATGATATGATCCGTATTACCGCGTGGGCGAGAGGGCGGCGACCTCGGTCAGGCGCGCGCCAACCGCCGATTGACCGCCGAACCCATACCGGCCCCAGGCGAGGGAGTCGAGCCGGACGGAGCGTGCCTCGGACGGGCGGCCCGCGTCGTCCAGCGCCTCGGCCCGGATCATCAGAAGCGTCGACAAGAGCGATGCGTTTTGCGCAGCGATGGCGGCTGGCATGGCCCGCGCGGTCAGCGTCAGCGCTTCGTCCACCTGGCCCGAGGACAGGGCGAATGCGGCCAGTTGCATATCGACATGGGCCGATTGAATGCCGCCGGGTGCCACACGGTCGAAGATGCCGGAGGCCTGTTGAAACGCCTCGATCGAGGCCTCGACATTGCGGCTGAGCGTCAGGCGGCCCAAGGCGAAATAGGCAAACGCGGTGCGGGTGTCGTTCCAGTTCTGCTGCCGCGCGAAACGCACAGCGCGTTCGGCGGCCTGGATCCGGGCGGCATCCGACGCGCCCGGCCCAAGCGCCGTTTCAATTGCGGAAATCCACGGCCGGGGCGTGACCGAGCCGCGCCCGCCGCCGCTGGCCGATCCGCCCGAGGGGTTGAGCCGGGACAGGATCGCGGGCAGGCGCGCGGCCACATCGCCCCGCGTCATGCCCGAGCGCAGGGCCGGGTCGTAATACGTGCGCAGGATCAGCATATCGAAACCGGTCAGCACGGCGTTGAAATTGTCGTCGTTGAACACGCTGTCAGACAGGCGATAAAGGTCGTTGAGCGGGCCGAGCGCCTGCGCGATTTCTTCGTGAAGGCAATCGCGCATCTCTTGCGGGGAGACGTCCGACGGGATGAAGACGGCGACCCGTTCGCGGGTGTCGAGCGTGGTCCAATCAAGCGTGCCGCCCGAGCGGTTGCGCCGGAATTCCGCCCAGGAACTGACCCGGGGCACCACGAAACAGGCTGCCTGAGGCACCACGCGTTGCATGCGCGCACGCGGCATGGTCTCGATGGTGATCGAGGCGTCGGAGGACACACGGGTGATGGGGATATCGGCCTCGGCGCGCAGGCGCACAAGCAGGCGGTCGAGATCAAGGCTCATCGAGGGGGGGACGGAGCCGGTGATCGCCACACTCACGGGGCCTTCAAAGCGGCTCATCCGGTCGATCACGCGGCCCGATTCCATCTGGAAGCTGAGGTCGAGGAAATCGGCCGCGACCGAGCTGTTGGAGCGCGATGGGGCAGGCGCGCGGGCCTGCGCGAAGGTGTTCATCGGAGGCAGCGCGTCGGGCAGGGCGGCGGCGCGCCGTTCGGCGACATCGGTCCCGCCGGTGGGCATGCAGGCCGCCAGTGCAAGGGCCGCAACGGGGATCAGGCGAGTCAGGAAACGGATCACGTATTGTGCCTCAGATTCGGGAATATTTCATGAAATCAGTGGGTTGTGCGACGCGGTCATAGAGCGTGCGCGCGGTCGTATTGGAGGTCTGCGTCATCCAGTAGACGATCGGTCGCCCCGCCGCATCGGCATCGGCGTAGACGGTTTCGATCAACGCGCGGCCCACGCCGGTGCCCCGCACACGGGGCAGGGCGAAGAGATCCTGCAGGTAGGTGACATCCGCCGCGCGCCAGCTGTGGGCATGCACGATGATGTGCACCAAGCCCATCAAACCGGCGTCATCTTCGGCCACCCAGCCTTGCATATTGGCCAGCGCGGGATCGAGCAGACGGTCGAACAGGACGTCATCGTGGGACGTGTCGATATCGGCGGCGTAGAAGTCGAGGTAGCCGCGCCACAGCACGCCCCAACCGGGCCGATCCCGCCGCCCGAGGGGGCGGATGTCGAACGATCTCGTCACGTGGTGGATACCTTAGATTCGGATGCGTCAAAGCCAGTCGGACGCACGATGTGCGCGAATTATGGCAGGAATCGGGCACGGGAACAGAGGTGGTTTGCATTTGCCACGCGCCCTGTGGCGCATGGGCCATGACCCAAGGCAGGGCGGCGCGCTATCGTTGCGCGCGTGCCATGAAGGCGAGCCGCTCGAACAGGGCCACATCCTGTTCGTTCTTGAGCAGGGCGCCGTGCAGTTTTGGAAGCGCGCTGGCCCCGTCGCGGCGCAGGTCCTCGGGGCTGAGGTCTTCGGCAAGAAGCAGTTTCAGCCAATCGAGCACTTCGGAGGTGGAGGGTTTTTTCTTGAGCCCCTGCTGTTCGCGGATCTCGTAGAATTGGGTGAGCGCGGCGGTCAGCAGGTCCTGCTTGATGCCGGGGTGATGCACCTCGACGATCTTGCGCATCGTTTCGGCCCCGGGAAAGCGGATGTAATGGAAGAAACAGCGCCGCAGGAACGCGTCGGGCAGTTCTTTTTCATTGTTCGAGGTGATGATCACGATGGGCCGGATATCGGCCTTGATCGTCTCGCCGGTCTCGTAGACGAAGAATTCCATCCGGTCGAGTTCCTGCAGAAGGTCGTTGGGAAACTCGATATCGGCCTTGTCGATCTCGTCGATCAGCAACACGCATTTCCCGGTCGCCTCGAACGCCTGCCACAGCTTGCCCTTGCGGATGTAGTTGCGCACGTCATGCACGCGCTCTTCGCCCAACTGGCTGTCGCGCAGGCGGCTGACGGCGTCGTATTCGTAAAGCCCCTGCTGCGCGCGGGTGGTGGATTTGATGTGCCATTCGATGATCGGCAGGCCAAGGCTTTGCGACACCTGACGGGCAAGCTCGGTCTTGCCGGTGCCCGGCTCGCCCTTGACCAGAAGGGGCCGTTCAAGCGTGACGGCGGCATTGACCGCAACGGTCAGGTCGTCGGTTGCAACATAATCTTCGGTGCCCTGAAACTGCATCGTGATCCCCGCGAAATCCCTGCGTTTCATGACGGGTATGACCTGCGCACACGAAACGCAAGTCACCCGCAGCACCACAAAATCCCGGCGCGTTTCGCGCTTTGCGGGAATGGTTAAAATTTATTGCACCTGAAAGTGGATTAGGCCGTTTCTGGACGTGACAAAGGCCGCTTGCCCGTGTAATCGACCGCCCAGGGCTGCATGGACTGGCAAGGGCAAGACACCATGAACGACACCAGCCCCCTTGAGGGGAGCGCAATGAAAGCAGAAGTTTTCCTGCCGGATGATTATCGTCCCGCAGAAGATGAACCATTCATGAACGAGCTTCAGCTGGAGTATTTCCGGCGCAAGTTGCTGAGCTGGCGCGACGACCTGCTCGATGAGAGCCGCTCGACGGTGACAACGCTGCAGGATGGCACCCGCAACATCCCCGACGTGGCGGACCGCGCGTCCGAGGAAACCGACCGCGCACTGGAACTGCGCACCCGCGACCGCCAGCGCAAGCTGATCGCCAAGATCGACCAGGCGCTGCGCCGCGTGGAAGAGGGCGAATACGGCTATTGCGACGTGACCGGCGAGCCGATCAGCCTCAAGCGGCTGGACGCGCGCCCGATCGCCACGATGAGCCTTGAGGCGCAGGAACGCCACGAGCGCCGCGAAAAGGTCCACCGCGACGACTGACCGCTTGGCCATGCCACGGATCAAAGGGCATCCATCCCGACACGCGGGGGGTGCCCTTTTTCATTGGAGTGCGCACATTTGTTGATCGGCAAATCCATCACGGTGATCGGCGGCGGGATCGGCGGCCTGGCGACGGCGCTGGCCTGCGCGCAGCGCGGCGCGGTGGTGACGGTGCTGGAACAGGCGCAAGCCATCACCGAGGTCGGCGCGGGCCTGCAGATTTCGCCCAACGGTTGGGTTGTTCTGGAGGCGCTTGGCGTGGCTGAGGCGGTTGCGGCCACGGCGCCCCGGTCCAGTGCGGTGCGCCTGCGCGATTTCCGGCGCGGGGCAGAGGTCTTTGCCATGCGCCTGTCGGGCCCGTTCCACCTGGTGCACCGCGCCGACCTGATCGATGTGTTGCACGCGGCCTGCCGCGACGCGGGCGTCACGATCCGGCTTGGCATCCGCGTTACGGAACTCACGCCCGAGCCCGAGGGATGCGTCCTTCATCTGGCCGATGGCACAGAGGAACACCACGGCCTGACGCTGGCCGCTGATGGCCTGGGCTCTGCCGCGCGACAGGCCCTGAACCCGCGCACGAAACCCTTCTTTACCGGACAGGTCGCGTGGCGTGCCACCATACCTGGCGGTGATCTCGCGCCCGAGGCGCATGTCTTCATGGGGCCGGGCCGCCATCTGGTCCGCTATCCGCTGCGCGGCGGTGCGCTGACCAATATCGTGGCGGTGGAAGAGCGTGACGGATGGGCCGCCGAGGGCTGGAACCACGTGGATGATCCATTGAGTCTGCGCACGGCGTTCACCGATTTCTGCCCGGAGATCAAAGACCTGCTGGCCGACGTTCAAGCGCCCAACCTATGGGGCCTGTTCCGGCATCCGGTGGCCAAAAGCTGGCACGCGCCCGCGTTGGCGCTCCTGGGCGACGCGGCGCATCCGACATTGCCGTTCCTCGCGCAGGGCGCGAACCTTGCCCTGGAAGACGCCTACACCTTGGTCCGCTGCCTCGCCGATGAGACTGAGGTACCGCGCGCGCTGGCCCGCTACCAGGCCTTGCGCAAACCCCGCGCCGGACAGGTGGTCGAAGCCGCGAATGCCAACGCGGCCAACTATCATCTGCGCCCCGGCCCGCTCCGCTTTGCCGCACATACCGCCCTGCGCCTCGCATCGCGCCACGCGCCGCATGTCGTGGCCAACCGCTACCGCTGGATCCACGCCCACGATGTCACGCGCTGAGCGCTCGGCTGCCTGCTTTCATCTTGCCAGAAAAACCTCGGGGGTCAGCGTCTTTCCAATTGGAAAGGCGCGTCAGGGGGCAGCGCCCCCTCCAACATTCGCATTCCCGTATCTCAACCGATCCATTGCGCCCAGTTTTCCCTCGGAAAACTGTCCCGCACGCCGCCCAGTCCCATGCGGCGCGCCCGCCGCCGATCATTCCAGCGAATAATCCGGCAATGTGTCGAATGCCTCGCGCAGCTTATCCCCCCACCCTGACGAGATATCGGCAAAAAACGCATCGTCGGGCTCAATACGGCGGATCTGTCCATGGCGGAAGGTCTCGGCCTCGTACATGTGCAGATCAAAGGGCATCCCCACGCTCAAATTCGCCTTCAGGGTTGAATCGAAGCTGAGCAGAAGCAATTTCACCGCCTCTTCAAACCGCATTTCGGGATCATAGGCGCGCACGAGGATCGGTTTGCCGTATTTCGTCTCGCCGATCTGGAAGAACGGCGTGTCATCGCAGGCTTCCACGAAATTGCCCTCGGGATAGATCAGGAACATGCGCGGCTCGCCACCGCGGACCTGACCGCCGAGGATCATCGTGGCGCCGAATGTGCTGTCGGCTTGCGGCCCCTCGACCCCGGATTGATCCGCGATCACCTCGCGCAGGGTTTCGCCCACCAGGCGCGCGACCTGAAACATCGAAGGGGCCTCGACAATCGACAGGGTGCCGCGGTCTTCCGCGGGCAGGGCGCGTTCGTTCAGCAGGCTGATCACGGCCTGTGTCGTGGCCAGATTGCCCGCCGTCATCAAGGTGAGAGAGCGCTCGCCCGGAACCTCCCATTGGAACATCTTTTTGAAAACGCTGATATTATCGACGCCGGCGTTGGTGCGGGTGTCCGACATGAACACCAGACCGCGCTTCAGCTTCATCCCGACGCAATAGGTCATGGCCTGATTTTCCCCAATGAACATGGCGGTCGTTGTAGCACCGCTTCGTTAACCTTGGTTTACTGCTGCGCCACTTGAATGTCGACGGCCATAGCCTCGCCTGCCGCACCGTAATGGATGCCCGCAATCGGCGCGGCCTCGCCGTAATCAAGCCCGGTGGCCACCCGCACATAGCGCGGGTCGGGCGAATAGCCGTTGGAGATATCGAACCCGACCCATCCCAGGGCGGCCACATGCACCTCGGCCCAGGCGTGCGAGGCATCCTGATGCACGCGGTCCTGCATCATCAGGTAGCCTGACACATAGCGCGCGGGATGGCCCAAGGCGCGGGCGGCGGCGAGGAAGATATGCGCGTGGTCCTGACACACACCCGCGCCGATCCCGATCGCCTCTTCGGCGGTGGTCTCGGCGTTGGTGCGGCCGATTTCGTAGGGCACAGCCGTGCGCACCCGCTCGGAAAGGGCATGCAGGCGCGGGACTTCGTCCTCGACCTCGTCGCGCAAGCCCTTGATCAGATTGCGAATATGTGGACCCGCACGCGTCAGGTCCGTGGCGCGCTGAAAATACCACAGCGGCGCAAAGCCCGCGTGTTTGCCGATCACACCGGCGGTATCGTCGGTCTGCACGTCGCCGGTGCAGGTGATGGTGACCTCGGTCGCGTCCGGTGCGAAGGACACCAGGGTGACGCTGTTGCGGTTCTGATCGGAAAACGCGGTCTCGATCTGTCCGCCATCCACGCGCATGTCCCACGATAAGATCGCCTGCCCGTTGTGATCCTTGGGGGTCAGGCGCAGTTGTTGCAGCCCGTAGACCGCCGGAGAGGTGAAGCGGTAGGTGGTGGTGTGCTGGATCGAGAGTTTCATCGCGCCGCCTATCCGAGGAACCGGTAATCCTGTTCGATCTGCCCGCCCAGACGGCCGAGATCGTTCAGAATATCGGTGAGGAATTCATGCAGGCCGTCTTCGAAGACATCGTCGACGGTGCCGTGTTGCAGCCGGGCCTGAAGCACGTCGACCTGATCGTGGCAGGGGTGGCGTTGGCCGTAATTGTCTTCGAGGTACTCCAGGTTCGATGCGATCTTGCGAAGCGAAAAGCGCAGGCTGCGCGGCATGCGCCCGTCGAAAATCAGGAAATCCGCAATCCCCTTGGGTGCGATTTCGCCCTGGGTCAGCCACCGGTATGCGCGCGCGCCCGCGACCGAGCGCAGGATCGTTTCCCATTGCACATTGTCGAGGCTCGATCCGATCTGCGTGACCGAGGGCAGCAGGACGTAATATTTGACGTCGAGGATCCGCGCGGTGTTGTCGGCGCGTTCGAGAAAGGTGCCGAGACGGCAGAAATCAAAGATGTCATTGCGTAGCATCGTGCCATGCATCGCCCCGCGCACAAGGGCGGAATGCTGTCGGATGGTGCCGAGAACCTCGGGCAGGTGTTTGGGGGCAACGGGGCGGGAGAGGGTGTATTTCAGCGCGATATAGGCGTCGTTGATCGCCTCCCACACTTCGCGGGTCAGTGCGGTGCGGGTCAGGCGCGCGTTCTGGCGCGCCGCCGCGATGGCGGACATGACGGAGGACGGATTGTCCTTGTCACGCAGCAGAAAGTCGATGGCGCGGGCCTGATCCACGTCGCCGTGTTTCGCAAGGTAAAGCTGATCGACGGCGGCGGTTTGCAACACGGAATGCCATTCATCGTCCGATCCGGCCGGCCGGGTCAAAGCGATGCGAAAGCCCGTCTCGATCAGGCGGGCAGTATTTTCGGAGCGTTCAAGATATCGAAACAGCCAGAACAGACCCCCTGCGGTTTTGCCCAACATCACGCTATTCCTCCAACACCCAGGTGTCTTTGGTGCCGCCGCCCTGGCTCGAATTGACCACGAGAGAGCCCGCCTTGAGCGCCACGCGGGTCAGCCCGCCGGGCGTCAGGGTGATCGTGTCGGGCGACATCAGCGCGAAGGGGCGCAGATCGACGTCCAGATCGAGCTGGATGAGACCTCCGGCGGCATCGCCGGGCGGATGATGAACCTGCCGGGGCAGCCCTCCATCGACCTGACGGTAGCAGGCACCGGCCCGCTTGATGATTTCACGGCTGATATCGCGCTGGCCACGGATGGGCAGGACCGCGTCGCGGGGCAGGTGATCCTGAGCGCGCTGCCGGTGGAGACCGAAGGCGCCACGCCTGACAGACGCATTCGCGCCGATCTTGGC
>CAZPJO010000093.1:1578-8747 GCA_964586895.1 uncultured Roseicyclus sp. | reverse complement strand
CTATAGGACTATGGTATTTACCATTTTCATCTATTGACCCGAATTTATTCAAAAGATTATCTACAGGAACTCTGACTTGATCAAACCAAATTCTGCCATTGTCAACGCCGTTAAGACCGATTTTATAACCACAATCAGTGACCGTTATTCCACTGAGTAATTGCTTGTTTTTTCTGAGGGGCACTAAGATCGCATGGATACCATGATTTGTTCCATCTACGATGAGCTGGCCGGCCGCCTCGCCGAAGCCGTCTTCGCCCTGCGGGTCGCGCCCGCGATGGACGATGCCGATGTCGGCCCGCTGGTCTCTGCCCGTCAGAAAGCCATCGTCGACGGCTTCCTTGCGCAAGCCACCCCGGATCAGATCCTGGCCCAAGCCAGCCTGCAGGGCGATCTGCCGGGCGGCGGAAGCTACGTGGCCCCCACGCTTCTGGGCGGGCTGTCGCCCGACCATCCGCTGGCCCAGGACGAGATTTTCGGCCCCGTGCAGGTTCTCATCCCCTTTGACGACGAAGAGGACGCCATCCGCATCGCCAATGGCACGCAATACGGCCTCGTCGCCTCCGTCTGGTCCGCCGATGGCGGGCGACAGATGCGGTTGGCCAAACGCCTGCGGGCGGGTCAGGTTTTCGTGAACAATTACGGGGCCGCGGGCGGGGTGGAATTGCCCTTCGGCGGGGTCGGCCATTCCGGTCATGGCCGCGAAAAGGGGTTCGAGGCGCTGTATGCCTTCACCACCCTCAAGACCGTGGCCGCGCATCACGGGTAGGGGAGGCGCAAACGGCACCCGCGCAGGGGGCGCTGCCCCCTTACGCGCCTTTCCCCAGGGGGAAAGACGCTCCCCCCCGAGGTTTTTTCAGCAAGATGAAAAACACGCAGGCCGTAGACGGGTGCGCCCATGGCTTGTAGCGTTCACCTGCAATCCGGGGGGCCGTGTCATGGGCAAATTTCCGATCTTTTTCCTGTTGCTGGGTCTGGCGGCCTGCGCTGCGGCGCTGTTCGGGGCGGCGCATAACCAGTTGAGCTATAGTGTCGGGCCGAGCTATTTCACCGCGTTCAAGTTCGACCAATTCGCCATTGCCGACACCACATCCCCCCGCCTTGGCGCAGCCCTCGTGGGCGTGCAGGCCAGCTGGTGGATGGGCCCGCTGATCGGGTTGCCCGCGTTTATTTACGGCCTCGTCGCCGTGCCGCAGGCGCGCACCTATCTGGCCGCGGGTCTGGGCGCGATCTTTGTCGTGGTTCTGCTGAGCACATTCGGGGCGCTGACCGGCCTGATCGGCGGGTTGATCGCCGACACCACCGGCCTGCTTGACCCCTACCTCACCTTTCGCGACGGCCCGACACGTGCCGATTTCCTGCGCGCGGGTTTCATGCATGACGCCAGCTACCTCGGCGGCGCGCTTGGCCTGTTGGCCGCGTTTTTCCCGATGCGCC
Organism: uncultured Roseicyclus sp.; assembly: GCA_964586895.1. GTDB lineage: Bacteria > Pseudomonadota > Alphaproteobacteria > Rhodobacterales > Rhodobacteraceae > Gymnodinialimonas. The sequence continues at coordinate 7,310 of CAZPJO010000093.1, read as the reverse complement.
GCGCGCGCAAGATCGACCACCATCGTGCAACCCAAGGGGGCTCCCATGTTGCGACTTGAGGGCAAGACCGCCATCGTCACCGGCGCGGCTTCGGGCTTTGGCGCGGGCATCGCACGGACGTTTTCGCGCGAAGGCGCCGCCGTGTTGGTGGCCGACCTCAACGAAGACGCCGCCGTGGCCATCGCCGACGAAATCGGTGGCGGCGCGATCCGCACGGATGTCTCGGACGGGGCCTCTGTCCAGGCCATGGCGAAGGCCGCGCTTGGCCAATGGGGCAGGATCGACATATTGGTCAACAACGCCGGGATCACCCACCCAAAGGGCAACCTCGAAGACGTCACCGAAGAGGATTTCGACCGCGTGCTGGCCGTCAACGCCAAATCCGTCTATCTCACCGCGCGCGAAATCGTGCCGCATATGAAAATGCTCGGCGCGGGCGCGATCCTCAACGTGGCCTCCACCGCAGGCCTTTCGCCGCGCCCGCAGCTCAACTGGTACAACGCCTCCAAAGGCTGGATGATCACCGCAACCAAGACCATGGCGGTCGAACTTGCCCCCTCGGGCATTCGCGTCAACGCCTTGTGCCCCGTCGCCGGTGAAACCCCGCTTCTGGCCAGCTTCATGGGCGAGGACACGCCCGAGATGCGCGCAAAATTCCTCGCCACGATCCCGCTTGGCCGCTTCAGCCAGCCCGAGGATATGGGCGAGGCCGCCGCCTTCCTGTGTTCCGACGCGGCCTCAATGATCACCGGCACGGCCCTCGAAGTCGATGGCGGCCGCTGCATATGAGGGAATTCTGGCGACAATATAACGCCTCGCTGGGGTCGTTTCCATACCTGCTGCTCAAGATGTGGCGCGACCGCAGATCCGGCCAACGCGGCGATGCCACCACCGACACGACCCGCGTCCATCTCTTTGCCGGTCCATTCGCCTCGGAGGAGGAGATGTTCGCCTATTGCTTCACGCCCGTCACCGCACACGGCCCGGAACAGATCAACCTCGATCTGCCCGAGGCCTCCGTCGACACCTCCCGGATGGATGCCGTCATGGGCGACCTGATCGCGCCGCGCCTGTCGGAATATTTCGATACGACCACGCGCAAACGCATTCTGCGCCAGCTCAAACCATCGGACGCGTTGATCCTGATCCCGATGGCGGCGCTGAACGATGTCGAATTCCGTCTTCACGACACGCCGCGTTTGCGCCACCTCGGGTTCGAGAAACGCAGCACGACCCACACCTGACCCCCTGTCACGGAGGCGACCAACCTGACCACCTTCACCCGCCATGACCTGCCCGCCGACATCACGATCCTCACCGGCGATTTCGCCAGCCAACCGCTTGTGTTCGCACATCTTCTCGATGCCGCGCCCGAGCTGGACCTCACCCATGTGGAGGTGATCCAGGCCAACCACACCGCCCGGCTCTGCGCCTATTTCGACGCTGCAATCGTGGCGGGCCTGCCGCAATCCGGCACCCTTGTCCTGATCCTGCCCGCAGCCCATTCCGGCCTCGATTGCCCCCTGACCCGGACCGCGCATCTCACCCCCCTGGGACAGTTTCGCGGCACCGTGCCCCACCTGACGGAGGCGCCCGAATGATCCGACCCGGCCCCCGCAACCTGATCACCGATGTCGCGGGCCTGCGCGTGGGCAATGCACAGGACACGCGCATCAAAACCGGCGCCACAATCGTGGTCGGCGCGCGCCCCTTCACCGCCGCCGTGCATGTCATGGGCGGTGCGCCCGGCACCCGCGAAACCGACCTGCTCGCCCCCGACAAACTGGTGCAACAGGCCGACGCGCTGGTCCTGTCGGGCGGCTCGGCCTTCGGGCTCGACGCGGCCTCCGGCGTGGCCGATGCCCTGCGCCGCATGGGGCGCGGCTTTGCGGTGGGCGATCAGGTCGTGCCAATCGTGCCCGGCGCGATCCTGTTCGACCTGATCAACGGGGGCGACAAGGATTGGGCCGAAAACCCCTACAAACGCCTCGGCGCGGAGGCGCTTGCGAATGCCTCCGACACGTTTCAACTCGGCAGCCATGGCGCGGGCACCGGCGCGCTGATCGCTGACCTCAAGGGCGGGCTTGGATCGGCCTCGGCCACGCATGACGGCATCACCGTCGGTGCGCTGGTCGCGGTCAATGCGCTGGGGCGGGTCACAATCGGCGACACCCCGCATTTCTGGGCCGCGCCCTACGAGATGAACGCGGAATTCGGCGGCCTTGGCCCCGCGCCCACCTTCGACCCGACTGCCCCACCGCCCGTCAAAGGCGGCGACCGGCAGAACACCACCATCGCCATCGTCGCCACCGACGCCGCCCTGACCCAGGCGCAGGCGACGCGCATGGCCATCGCCGCCCACGACGGCATGGCCCGCGCGATCTATCCCAGTCACACGCCGATGGACGGCGATCTGGTCTTTGCCGCGGCGACCGGCGAAGCAACTGCGGATCCCGATCCCCTGATGCTCGGCCATCTGGCCGCCCTGTGCCTGTCCCGCGCCATCGCGCGCGGCGTGTATGCGGCGACCGCGGCCCCGGGCGACCTGCTGCCAAGCTACGCGGCGCGACACGGGTAACGCCGCGCGCCCCTGACCGACTGCGATTGCCCCTGCCCCTGCCCCTGTCCAAAACGAAAAAACCCCGCCTCACCCGGGCGGGGTTTTCCAATTCCGTGGGCGTGATCGCTTAGTGCAGCTGACGCTCCACCTCGGCGATGGCGTCGTCGATCATCTTGCTCTGATCAGCAGCCTTGGTGCTTTTGGCGATAACATCGGCGGCGGCTGCCACGGCGACCGAGGCCGCCTGATCGCGCACCGCGCGGCTGGCCTTTTGCTCGGCGCTGGTGATCTGGTCTTCCGCCGCACTCAGACGCCGGGCGATGGAGCGTTCGATCTCACCCTTCGCCTGCTCGGCGGCGTCTTCTGCACTGGCCCGCGCCTCGGCCACGATACGGCCCGATTGCTCTTCGACCTCGCGCGCCTTGCGCTCATACGATGCCAGAAGCGTCTGCGCCTCTTCGCGAAGCGCGCGCGCCTCGTCCAGCTCCGCCTTGATGCCGTCGGCCCGCTTGTCCAGCATGCCGCCGATCATGGCGGGCACACCGAAGTAGAAGATGATCGCCAGGAACAGCAGGAAACCGATCAACACGGTCCAATCCGTGTTGAACAGTGACACAAGGCCGTAAGAGCTCTCGCCATCCGCCGCAAAGGCCGGGCTCGCCAGCAAGGCCGCGAAAATGAATGTCAGGTTCCGCATCAGCTCAGCTCCCCGCCCGGGCCGCGACGGCGGCTTCGACGACTTTTGTGTCGACCTCCTGGCCGGGGGCCATCTGGCGCACGATCTCGGCGGCCACGTCGCGGGCCACCTCTTGGGCGGTCGCGGCGGCACCCGCCTGGATCTCGCCGATCCGCGCCGTGGATTCGGCTGTCTTGGCCGCGATCTCGGCATCTGCCTTGTCGAGTTCCACCTGCAATTGCGCCTGGATCTCGTCGCGGGTTTCCTGACTGATACGCTGCGCCTCTGCGCGGGCATCGGCCAGGGCCTTGTTGTAATTCTCTTCGGCCTCGGCCGCCTGACGCTTCAGGTCTTCCGCCGTGGCAAGGTCGTTGGTCAGGGTCCCCTGACGTTCCGCAATCACCGCCGCAATGCGCGGGATCGCGACCTTGGTCAGGATGAAATAGATCGCAACAAGCGTCAGGACCAACCACAGGATCTGGTTCGGGAACGTCCCGATATCCAGCTGTGGCATGCCAGGTCCGGCTGCCTCTGCGGCGGAATGTGTGGCGTCGTCTGCCATGAAAGTCTCTCCGGTCCTAAACGGGGCGGATTACGGCGGCGCGCCACCCGAAAATGGCGCGCCTGACGTAAGGATCTGTCTCGCGTGTCTGTTTAGACGGCGAAGAGCAGCAGGATCGCCACAAGGAAGGCGAACAGGCCGAGTGCTTCGGCGAATGCGATGCCGATGAACAGCGTCGCGGTCTGGCCAGCAGCGGCCGAAGGGTTGCGCAGGGCGCCTGCCAGGAAGTTCCCGGCCACGTGGCCCACACCGATGGCTGCAGCGCCTGTGCCGATTGCGGCAAGGCCAGCACCGATGAATTGGCCCATGTTTGCGATATCGCCTTCCATAGTCTTTCTCCTTACGTTGGAAGTTGCGTTCCGTCCGGCATCTGCCCGACGAGAATTAGTGATGCGGATGAAGCGCGTCCTTGAGGTAGACACACGTCAGAATGGTGAACACGTAGGCCTGAATGCCCGACACCAGGAACTCAAGCGCGTAGATCGCGACCACGCCCACGATGGGGGCAACGCCCGCCAATCCGAGCGCGCCGACAAAGCCTGCGAACACCTTCAGAACGGCGTGACCGGCCATCATCGAGCCCGCCAGACGCAAGCTGTGGCTGATCGGGCGCACCATGTACGAGATGAATTCGATGATCGCCAGGACCGGGCGAATGGCCAGCGGCGCCGACGTCACCCAGAACAGGCTCAGGAAACCGGCGCCGTTCTTGACGAAACCCACGATCGTGACCGTGAAGAACACCGCAAACGCCATCACCGCCGTCACCGCGATATGGGACGTTGTGGTGAAGCTGCCGGGGATCAGGCCCAGGAAGTTCGCGAACAGGATGTAAAGGAACAGCGTGAAGATATACGGGAAATACGGCAGCGCGTCCTTGCCCGCCACGTCCTCGACCATCGACCGCACAAAGCTATAGGCCAATTCCGCCATCGACTGGCTGCGCGACGGCACAACGGCGCGGCCGCGTGTGCCCACAACCATCAACAAGATCACCGCCAGAACCGCCATCGCCATCCAGAAGGTGACATTGGTGATTGTGAACAGGCCAACCTCACCGCCGCCAAAGAACGGCGCGACCTCGAACTGGTCCATCGGGTGGATCGACAGGCTGCCTTCGTAATCGTCCAGATACCCGGCGATGAACGCCAGCACGGCCAAGCCGATCAACACAAAGGCGATCATGCGGCTGCCGCCGCTCTTGGTCTCGGTATTGGTGCTTTCAGTCGCCATCCTGCGTCTCCGTATGCCCGCGGCGCTCCGCGGCTTGCTCTGTATCGCGGCGCTCCGCCGCTTGCTGAACCTCTTGCGCCGAGCGGATCATTGTCTTGACCCCGGCGATGAAGCCCAAAATCATGAACACGATCATCAGCCACGGCGTTGTGCCAAGCGCCCAATCGAGCCCGTATCCTATCCCGAAGCCGATGCCCATTCCGGCCACCAGCTCCACCACCATCCGCCACGCAAGCTGCGCCTGCGAATGGCCCTGATCCATGTGCTTGGTCTCCGGCGCCGCCTTCGACTTTGCCGCCGCGATCCGCGCTTCAAGCGCGCGCATGCGGTCTTCGTCGCTCTGGGCCATGCCGTTGAACTCCCACACGGGAACTTGGCGCGGAAGCTAGGCGCGCCACCCGACAGAGTCAACGCGTTGGTTGAGCGCCTAAATACCTGTTTTAAAACATCTAATTATGGGTGCGACAGACGCGCCGCACCACAGCCTCCGCAATTCGTTATTCAACCATCTGGTTGACGATTGCGCCCAATGCGCCCTAATCGCCCCATGGCCCTGCCCGCAAAACCCACCCTCGACACGGTCTTCGCCGCCCTGGCCGACCCGACCCGGCGCGCGATCCTGCACATGTTGCTGGAAGATGACATGGCCGTCACCGATGTCGCCGACCCGTTCGAGATGAGCCTCGCCGCGATCTCCAAAC
>CAZPJO010000093.1:0-1568 GCA_964586895.1 uncultured Roseicyclus sp. | reverse complement strand
CGGGCCTGATCACGCAAGAAAAGCGCGGCCGCGTGAAATGGTGCAAGCTGGAGCCCGACGCACTCAAGGGGGCCTCGGTCTGGATGCAAGGCTTCGGACAATTCGAGCCGGGCAACCTCGACGCCTTCGAGGCCTTTCTCGAACGCGAGTTGGGCGGCGACGCGCCCTGAGGCATCCACTGCGCGCGCTGCGAACGCAAAAAACCGCATGGATCAACGTTACTGAACGCCCGCGTATCGGATAATCAGAAGCATGACGGCGATAATGCCGACAATATAGAAAATGCTGTGCATGGGCCTAAGGCTCAGGTCATGAAATGGCGGCAAGCTGTCCGAAAAATGGGCGGATGACGGAGTGAACAAGCGGGGTGTTGCGGCGATTGGCGATGCGCATCGGGCTCTCCGTTCTGGTCTGTGCCGCAAAACATAGCGCCACACCCACATCTGCCCAGTCTTTCAGCGCTTCATGTGCCGTCGCACATATTTCGCCGCTGACCGGAAATGGCTCGGCCCCGCCGCCTCCGCATAGCGCCCCCGCGTCCATCCCGTCCCGCCGGGCATCGGCCCATCATAGAGCACCGCCTCATCCTGCGCCGCGATCCATGTCCGCAACCGCGCCGCCTCCCGCGCCAGCGCCGCGCGCGCCTCTGCCCATGGCACCTGCGCATACCGCGCTCGCAGCCCGGCGTTATACGCCTTCAACCCGTTCCACTTCACCCCATGGTCCGGCACCTGCGCCGCCGCGCCCTCCCCAAGCCATTGGAAAAACAACCCGTCGCACCCGGCCTTGATCTCCGTCAAACCGGATCAATACGGGTTAAGATTGCGTAAACGAAAATCGGAAATATGTGCGATTTGATAGGCTTAACCCACGGTTGCAACCCTGCAACCACCCCCAACCTCACTCCTTCAAAAGCATCCCCAACGCCACAATCGTCAACACAATGCCCCCCAAAACCAACCCACCCGGCACCGGCTGGCCCAGCGCGATCTCCCACAAGATGACCCAGCTTGGCGTCAGGTAAGTGTAGGCCATCACTTTTGAGGCCGGCAGCCGCATCGACGCGAACTGGATCAGGAACACGGTCACGGCCGAGGCAAAAATCGCCACGTATGCGATGGCAATCCACACCATCGGCCGCAACCCGCCCCAATCCGTCGCCACCAAATCCCCAACGCCCCAAACCGCGATGCACGCCGCGCACGCCACCAGCGTCAGGAACGAAAACACCAACACCGGCTCGCCCCGGTTCAACTTGCGCACCATCGGCGTGTAGATCGCATGGGCCACACAGCCCACGAAATAAATCGCCTCCCCCCGCCCCACTTCAAAGGCCAGCAAAGCCGACAGGTCCGCGCGGAAAATCACCCACCCCGCGCCGACCGCGCCAATCGCCAGCGCCGCCGCGATCCGCCCGTTCATCACCTGCCGCAACAACAGCCACCCGAACAACGCCGACATCAACGGCGTCAACGTGAACACCGCCGCCGCCGACACCGGCGGCGCGGTCTTGAGCCCTTCGAACATCAGGACGAAATAGATCGCGAACAACCCGCCCAGGATCAGGT
>CAZPJO010000092.1:0-8778 GCA_964586895.1 uncultured Roseicyclus sp. | reverse complement strand
AGCGAATATCGCGCGCACAAGCGCTGGTGGCGTGCGTCACTGCTTGACGCGTTTGGCGAAGGTAAATGGTGCGTGACGCCCGATGTCGATGAACGGCTCGTCTGGCTCGACTGCGAACACGAACCGATCTCCGCCCTGATCGCTCGGCTGGAGGCCGAAGGCGCGCAGGCCATGATCGCCGACATGATCGACATGTACGACGACCGCCCCCTCGAACAGCACATCGCCGACCCGGACCGCCCCCTGGTCGCGCAATTCCCCTATTTCGACGATCCCGCGTCCCCGCGCAGCACCTACCGTGCCATGATGACCCCAAGTGTCCGCTTCCGCACGAAGTTCCCCACGCCGCATCTCGAATCCTACGGCGGCATGCGGGATCGTCTGTTTGGACGGGGCCTGCGCGCCCATGGTCCGCTTGGCCGGCTGCTTCTGAAGGGGTCCATCACGCGCCCGCGCTCGCTTACACCCTCACAACGACCTTGGCGGGCGCTCGAGGCGAAACTGCTCAAACCATTGCGCGGAACTTATCCCCTTGTCATGAACAAGATCGCGCTCGTGAAATGGACAAACGGGATGTTCTTCAACGGCGGCGCGCATTTCTTGTCGCAAGATATACCCGCCTCGACACAGATGGCCGCCTATCTCCATTTCCCGATCACAAATGGGCGGCAGGGGCTCGACTACATCGCCTCCCGCGGGCAACACGCCGACGGGAGCAAGTACTATACGCAGGTGCTCGACAAACTCTCCGGTGACACCGGGGACTCACCGCTTTTCGAAGGATCCCGCCGGTTCAACAATAGCCACGACCTGATCACCTTGCACAAACCCGGCTAGGCAAATCCCTCAATCCATGATCTGGAACACACAGCCATCCGACACCAATTCGGGTGGCGTGTTGCACAGGCTGCGCGCCATGCCCCAGGCGGCCAGAACCCGCGGCACATAGGTGCGCGTTTCCTCGTAATTCGGAACACCACCCGACCGTGTGACCGCACCCTCGCCCGCATTATACGCGGCCAGCACCAGGATCGGGTCGCGGTCAAACTCTTCCATCAGCCAATCAAGATACGCCACGCCGCCCGCGATGTTCTGGGCGGTGTCGAACGAATCCTCCACACCGAAGCGTTCGGCGGTGGCCGGGATCAGCTGCATCAACCCTTGTGCGCCCGCCCCGCTTTCGGCGTCCGGCCGGCCCGCGCTTTCCGCAGCGATCACCGCAAGCGCGAATGCGGGCGACACCTGTGTGCCGATACTCGCGGCCAGGATATCGCGGCCATGCTCGCGGGCGATGCGGCTTACGGTGTCGAGACGCGGCGCGCCAAGGCTGGCGGCTTCCTCCGCACTCGCCAGATGGTCCTGCGCGGCCCAGAACCGGTTCAGGTCCGGCGGAAGCCCGGCGGGAATACTGGCCCAAAACCAATCCGACGGACCTCCGCTTTCCTCTGTGATGGGGGCAAGCGGCTCTGCCGCCGCTTCATCGCTCTGCGCGGCGGCTTCGGTGATCGCGGCTGCGATCTCTTCCTGCCGGGCCATGTCCTCTTCGGTGACCTGGATCGTGATGCGCGGCGCGGTCGAGCCCGCTTCCGGCACGCTCAAAAAGCGGATCCCGCCCTCTTGCGCCATGCCCACCATGGGCCAGCAGGCCGCAACCGCGACCCAGCCCGCTAGAAATCTGGTCATTATGCACCTGTAATCACTGCATTTGTTCGACAGCCGGGCTGGTCTGCGCCTGCCTCGCCCGTCGAAATCGCGTTAACCATGCCTGCCGAATTGACACGAAACAACCCCTTTGACTTCCCAAAGAAAGCACTGACACGCCCAATTCGCGCCCCGATTGCCCACGATACCAGTTCTTGTCACAGGGACACCCGGGGCTTCACCCCCCGCCCCGGACACCTGAACCTGAATAGAACCTTTTGTCATACTGGAGTACCTGACAATGAAAGCCATGATCCAAAACTTCGCATCCAACGAATCCGGCGCCGTGACGGTTGACTGGGTTGTTCTGACCGCCGCCCTCGTGGGCCTGGGCCTGGCCGTGATGGCCGTCGTGTCCTCGGGCGTTGAGAACCTCTCGACCGACATCCGCAACGAACTTGCCAACGCTCAGCCCAACGCTGACCCGTTCACTGGCAACACCGACGTGACCTCCGGTTCGGACGTCGCTCTGGACTAAGTCCGGCACGACCGACTTTGATCTAAGACAAGGGCCGCCTCATCGAGGCGGCCCTTGTTGAGTCCCGGGACCGCGTTTGCGCGCCGCTGCACCCCGCGCCACCTGCGATCAGATGGCGTTGTTTCCAGATGGCGGGCCCGACGCATCGCCGAAATATGATTGTTCACGGTCTCGCTTCGATAGGCGCAATAACGGCCCGTAGAGTTCATATAAAAATCTTCGCATTGCCCAATTCGTGCCCCGTTTGCCCACGATACATCCCCTTGCCACAGGGTTACGCCGGGGCGCACCTCCGTGGTCCCGAACACCTGAACTTGAGTTAAATGCTGTCAAATGGAGTACCTGACAATGAAAGCCATGATCCAAAACTTCGCATCCAACGAATCCGGCGCCGTGACGGTTGACTGGGTTGTTCTGACCGCCGCCCTCGTGGGCCTGGGCCTGGCCGTGATGGCCGTCGTGTCCTCGGGCGTTGAGAACCTCTCGACCGACATCCGCAACGAACTTGCCAACGCTCAGCCCAACGCTGACCCGTTCGTCGGCAACACCGACGTGACCTCCGGTTCGGACGTTGCTCTGGACTGATCGTTTCCGATCATCGGGCTCTGCCTGACGACAAGCCGTCCCTCGGGGCGGCTTGTTTCGTTTTTGGCGGTCGCTCCATGCGGTGCGAAACCTTGCACCGGCACCGTAACAACACAGGCCGACCTTACTTTCGCACCATAGCCCCGCCATTGATGATGCTGCATCCCTCCGTCCGGAGCGCTGCAATGAAACATGCCCCAAGGGGCAGTGATACGGAGCAGACCCATGTTCGCAATGAGTACCAAGCGTTTCCTGTCCAACGAATCGGGCGCCATTACCGTCGATTGGGTCGTCCTGACCGCCGGTGTCGTCGGCCTCGCCCTCGCCGTGATCGTCGTGATTTCCAGCGGGGCTGAAAACAGCTCGACCGACATCACCAACACACTCGCCAACCAGGTTCCCGCATCAAGCCCGTTTGACGACAACCAAGGCGTCGCCTCGACGTCGGACGTTGCGCTGGATTGACCCGGGCCGGGTGCTATGCCCGCCCATCGCTGCGTGGCATTTGAGGTGAAAGGCCATCTTCATTCCGCCGCCACACCACGATTTCGCCCTGATTCCCTGCAACAAAGATGCTCAGTAACAATGTTTGTCTCCGCTCAGACGGGGAAAGATCAAATCAAGAGGTGGGCTTATGCGTATCGTATTCATTCTCGTTCTGGCGGTCGGTGTCGGCCTTGCCGGATTCGCGGTCTCGGTCGCCAAAGACCGTTTTGACCAATATCAGGCCGCTCTGGCCGAACAGCAGGACGCGATCCTGCCGACAACCGAAGTTCTCGTCGTCACCCGGCAGCTTGCCTATGGCGAGCAGTTGACGCCCGAAGACGTACAAGTCGTCCGCTGGCCGGCCGAGTTCGTTCCCTTCGGCTCCTTCGCCTCCATCGAAGAGCTTTTCCCCGCCGAAGAAGAGCAGGGGATGCGCACCGTGATCCGCATGATGGAGCAACACGAACCGATCCTGTTGACCAAGATCACCGCCCCCGGCGAAGACGCAGGCGTGGCCTCGCGGCTGGCCGAAGGCATGCGCGCCATCTCGCTCAGTGTGAACGTGAACTCCGGCGTTTCCGGCTTCCTGCGTCCCGGTGACCAGGTCGACGTGTACTGGACCGGTCAGGGGCGCGGTGGCGAAGGCGTGACCCGCCTGATCCGGACCAACGTGCAGATCATCGCCATCGACCAGATCGCCGATGAACAGCGCAACAGCCCGACGATTGCACGCACCATCACGGTCACCGCCCGTCCGCAGGACGTCGCGGCCCTGACCCAGGCGCAATCCACCGGAACCCTGACCCTGGCCCTTGTCGGCGTCGGCGACGACAGTGATAGCGGCGACGTCGAAGTCTCGACCTCTTCCCTGCTCGGTGACTACGAAGAAGTCGCCCAGGAAGGCCCCGAGGTCTGCACCGTCCGCCGCCGCGTCGGTGCCCAAGTCGAGACCATTACAGTTCCTTGCGTGAACTGATCCACAGACTTATCCACACCTTTTCAAGGGCGTCCCCACCAAACGGGGGCGCCCTTTTTCTGTGGATAAAAACCTGACCGTTGTCGATTTGGCACATGAAGAAACTTCTCCAACACCGTGATTATTGCGTAAAAAACGGAATTGAGGCATGGTGCGCCAAAGGGCTGATAAAAATATGGCCCATCAACAGTGACATAGAGGCAGGTCACATCATGAGCATAACAGGTTTTCTGCGTGCATGCCTTCTGGGCTGCGCCACACTTCTTATCCAACCGGCCCTCACGGCCGAGGCGCAGGGTCTGCGCGTCGTCGAAGGGGAAAGCACCGGCACCTTGCGGGTTCCAATGAACCGCGCGGTGATCGTCGAAAGCGAAATGCTGTTCGCCGAGCTTTCGGTGGCCAACCCGGCCATCGCCGATATCGCAACCCTCTCGGAACGGTCGATCTACGTTCTGGGCCGCGCCCCCGGCCGGACCAGCATGACCCTTCTTGGCCCCGACGGATCACTGATCGCCAACGTCGAGGTGCAGGTTGTCCCCGACGTCGCCGAATTGCGCGAACGCCTGCGGGAGATCCTGCCCAACGAACCCGTCGAGGTGCGCACCGCCAATGATGGCATCGTGCTGTCCGGCACCGTCAGCTCGGCCCTGGCAATCGACCGCGCCATGGAACTGGCGACCCGCTACGGCGGCGTTTCCAACCTCATGATGGTCGGTGGTCAGCAGCAGGTCATGCTGCAGGTCCGCTTCGCCGAAATGCAACGCTCCGTGCGGCAGGAATTGTCCTCGTCCATCGGTCTTGGTGCAGGCGGCACGGGCAACTTCGGCGCCACATTCGGCTCGAACAACCTGCCCCAGGGTATCCCCAACGCCACAGGCGACAACGTCGGCGCGCTTGCGGGCCGCAACGGTGCGCTTGGCCTGGCCTTCTCGGCAGGTGGGCTTGAGCTGGCCGTCCTGATCGAAGCGCTGGAAGCCAACGGCATGGTCCGCACTCTCGCGGAACCCAACCTTACGGCACTCAGCGGCCAGACCGCCGAATTCCTCGCGGGCGGCGAATTCCCGGTGCCCACGGAATCCGAATCCGGTGGCGTGACCGTCGAATTCAAACCCTTCGGTGTGCAGCTTGAGTTCACCCCGACCGTCATCGACGGCAGCATCATCAACCTCAACCTCGAAGCCGTCATCTCATCGATCGGCGAGGTTCTCGCAGGCTCCACCGCCCCGGCGCTCAGCACACGCTCCGCCGCCACCACGGTCGAGATGCGCGATGGCGACAGCTTCGCAATCGCGGGCCTGCTGCAGGATGATTTCCGCAACTCCGTCGGTCAGGTGCCATGGCTCGGCGATCTGCCGGTGCTTGGAACCCTGTTCCGGTCGTCCAGCTACCAGCGTTCGCAATCGGAACTGGTCATCATCGTGACCGCCCATCTGGTCAGCCCGGTTCGCGGCGACGCCCTGTCGTTGCCCACCGATCGCGTGCGTATTCCGACGGAAAACGAACTGTTCTTCATGGGCGAGGTCACTGGCCGCGCCCCCGCCGCCGGCACCGCCGCTGGCGAAGTAGCGCAACAGGATTTCTCGGGATCCTACGGCTACGTCCTGGATTGAGGAGGCGACCATGACCAATAAACTTCCCTCACGGCGTCTCGTCCTTGCGACGATGGGCTCGACCCTCGCGCTCGCGGCGTGCAACACCCCGTTGTTTGAGATCGAAACCGGGCGCCCGCTCGGGTCCGACCTGGACGAAGGCAACTTCGGTGAACCCACGCGCATCAACCGCGGCCTGCACAACGGCGACATCAACTACGCCGCCGTTCTGGGCGAGCGCTTCGCAAACGAAGTGCCGACCACCATCAACTTCGCCTTCAATTCGGCAGAGCTGGACGCGACGGCCCGGTCCATCCTGATGCAGCAGGCGGATTTCATCCGGAACTTCCCCGAGGCCCGCTTCTCGGTCTTCGGCCACACCGATGCCGTCGGCAGCCGCGGCTACAACCACCGCCTCGGCCTGCGCCGGGCACGCGCGGCGGTGAATTTCCTGGTCCATCAGGGCATCAGCCGTCATCGCCTGGCCGCGCTTGTGTCGCTGGGTGAAACCCAGCCGATCGTGCCCACCGAGATGGAAGAGCGCCGCAATCGCCGCACGGTCACGGAAGTGACGGGCTTCGTCGAGAACAGCGACCTTGTCCTCGATGGCCGCTACGCCGAGATTGTCTACCGTTCGTATCGCGGCGGCAGTGGCGGCGGCGGCGGTGGAGAGACCACCAGCGCCGAATAACGCGCAAAACCCCTTCAAAACAACACCATGAACCGCGTCGGACCGCTCCGGCGCGGTTTTTCTTTTGGGGACAAACCACCGCGATGTCCCTGAATTGTAGATGTAATCCCTTTTTTGTGTCCCATTCTCGCCGTTTTTTTCCAGCACCTTCATCTTTGGGAAGGACCGAAATGGCATGAGTCGTTTCGGCGCCGAATGGGTCGATGGATCAACTGATCGAGCAGAGCAGTGGGTCCATGCGAATTCGAAAGCATGATCCGGGGAAACTCGGGCAGATTGGGATTTGAGGAATGAGTAGCGGACTGGCACTGAAATCCGAACCGTCGCCCATCGTCGCTTGCACGGTGTCGAGTATGGTTCACCACTTCGGTCTCCTGATCGAAGATATGGAAACCGAGTTGGGTGAAGCCTGGGGTGATCTGGGCTTCGAGGAAGCGCGCGATTTCATCAACGCGCTCGAACCCGGCAATCTGGAATTCATCGCACTCGCCGTGCGTGAAGCGGATGAGGCAGACCTTGGTCGCGTGGGCGAAGTCATTCGGGCCGCACGCTCGAAAGCGATCAAGATCATCCTGATCCCCGAAAACCTTTCAACGGCGGGCCTGCGCGAATTGCTGCGCCTGGGCGCGGACGATTTCGTCCCCTACCCGCTTGCCGAAGGGGCGCTGCACGACGCGATCGAAAAGGTCCGCGCCGAACCTGCAGCCGCCCCCGCGCCGCAATTGCCCGCCGAGACCGCCGCGCCCCCCGCGACCGGGCAGCGCCTTGATACGCAATCCGCGATTTTCGCGGTGCAGAACCTCGCCGGTGGCACCGGGGCCACGACGCTGGCCGTCAATATGGGCTGGGAACTGGCCAATATCGACAAGACCAACCCGCCGTCCGTCTGCATCATCGACCTCGACCTGCAACAGGGCTCGGTTGCGACATACCTCGACCTGCCCCGCCGCGAAATCATGCTCGAGATGCTGCAAGACGCATCCAACATGGACACCGACGGCTTCAAACAGGCGCTGGTCGGGTTCGAAGACAAGATGTCGATCTTCACGACGCCGTCGGAAATCGTCCCGCTGGATATCATCGGCCCCGATGAAGTGAACGCGGTGCTCGATTTGGCCGCGCAATGCTTTGACATCGTCATCATCGACATGCCCCGCACCATGGTCATGTGGACGGAAACGGTCCTCAACCGCGCCGACATGTATTTTGCCACGCTGGAACTGGACCTGCGCTCGGCGCAGAACGCCATGCGTTTCATCAAGGCCCTGCAATCCGAGGATCTGCCGGTCGACAAGGTCCAATACGTGCTCAACCGCGCGCCGGGCATGACCGATCTCAACGGCAAGACCCGCATGAAGAAGATGGCCGAAAGCCTCGGCGTGTCGTTCTCGAACCAATTGCCCGATGGCGGCAAGCAGGTGTCTCAGGCCTGCGACAACGGTGAACCTCTGTCCGATTCGGCCAAGAAGAACCCGTTGCGCAAGGAAATCACCAAACTCGCAGACGGGCTGTTCAAGGCCATGGTCGGCGATGTGAAGGCGAAGGGTAAGTAAATGTTTTCGAAATACAAAAAGCCCGGCCATGCGCCGGCCGCCGGACCAAAGGCAACGGCCACCGGCACCGCCAATCCGGCCGCACCCGACACCCCCGCAGCCGCACCCGAGGCCCCGTCGCCCAAGGTCGCGCGCCAGCCGGACAACGTGACCGATATCGCCAAGACCCCGGCCGCCGCCGACAGCGATGACAAGGACCGCAAGCGCCGCCTGCGTCTTGATGAAATCAAGACCGAGATGCACCACCGCTTGCTCGACAACCTGAACCTGTCGGCCCTCGAAGGCGCCAAAGACACCGAGTTGCGCTCCGAGATCACCGCAATCACCAGTGAACAACTGGCCGAATTGGGCATCGTGCTCAATCGCGAAGACCGGCAGACGCTCAACACCGAACTCTTCGACGAAGTCACCGGCCTTGGCCCGCTTGAGCCGCTGTTGCAGGACGAAAGCGTCAATGACATCCTGATCAACGGCCCGCAACGTGTCTTCATCGAACGCGCCGGCAAACTTGAACTCAGCGACGTGCGTTTCAAGGATGAACGCCACCTGCTGCGCATCATCGACAAGATCGTGTCGGCCGTGGGCCGCCGCGTCGACGAATCAAACCCCTATGTTGACGCCCGCCTCAAAGACGGCTCCCGCTTCAACGCCATGGTGCCGCCCGTCCCGGTCGACGCCTCGCTGGTCTCGATTAGTAAATTCAAGAAAGAAAAGCTCGG
>CAZPJO010000091.1:0-8780 GCA_964586895.1 uncultured Roseicyclus sp. | reverse complement strand
CCCTAGAGGCGCGCCTCCCAAGTTGTCCCGTCACACGTCTCCAATACCTTTCTAGACACTGGATCACCTCCTTTCGCTTGGTTGCTGTTGTTTTCAGCCTGCCACAGATTTCGTGGTTGTCAAAAGAAATTACGCAACCTGTGCCACAAAACGCCGCGTGATGAGGCGGAACGGGGCAAGGGCGATTAATGCGAGGGCAAGTTTTACACCCCAATCCGCGATCGCAAGGCTGACCCAAAGCGGGGCTTCGGGGCCCATGCCCAGGATCGGCAGGACCTCATTCGCCCAGGCCACATCGCCCGGCAGAACCGTCGCCAATGCGCCCGAAAACGCAATGAAGAAGAACAGCGCGGTATCCGCCGTGGATCCAATAATGCTCGAAATTACAGGGGCTTGCCACCAATTCGCATTCCGCAGCCGGTCAAAGATAGCCACGTCGAGCAACTGCGCCGTCAAGAACGCGATGCCCGATCCCAAAGCGATCCGCAGCGTGACCAGCGGCCCGAATTCCCCAATGATCTGCGTGCCGATCAACGAGCAGGCAACGCCGACCAAAAAGCCCACGAAAACAACGCGCCGCGCAACCGATGCGCCATAGACACGGTTCATGATGTCGGTCACCAGAAAGGCCAGCGGGTAGGTAAACGCGCCCCACGTCAGCCATTGGCCGAACAGGAACTGCACCAAAATATTGGAGGCGACGACGATGGCCGCCATGGCGAGAACGCCAGGAAGAAGTCTAGACATTGATTTCATTTCCGTTTTTACAAGGTAGTCGGAGACTTGGCCCCCAAAGGCTCCTCGCGGAACAGGGGCAGGCGGGCCGAATACGCTCGTTTCATGGGGCTGTAAAGCCCTTCAGCGCATCACTTTGGCCAGCGCGTGCGCCACCCGTGGGATTGCTTCGGGCGACAGTCCGGCGACGTTCATTCGACCGTCCCCCACGACATAAACGGCGTGCTCCTCACGCAGTGTATCAACTTGCTCAGGGGTCACCCCGATGAGGGAAAACATCCCTTGATGCGCGGCCAAAGCACCGAAGCGGTCCGACCCGGTTTCGGCCCGCAATGCCTCCGCCAAAGCGCGTCGGTTGCGCAGGATTGTCTCGCGCATACCGGTCAATTCGGCCTCCCACGTTTGCCGCAAGGCTGGGTCGTGCAGGATCACATCGACAATGCGCGCGCCATGGTCCGGTGGAAAGGAGAAGCTGTTGCGGTTCATCGCAACCAGATGACCCTGCGCCGCGTCTCTCGGCGCGCCGTCCTGAGTGACCACAAACGCGGCCCCGGCCCTGTCCCGGTAAAGGCCAAAGTTTTTCGAACAACTGGCTGCCAGCAACACGGTCGGCAACCGCCGTACCAGAACGCGTGTGCCGGCCATGTCTTCGGCCAACCCGGCTCCAAAACCCTGATAGGCGACATCGATTAGGGGGATCGCCCCCGTTTGCAGGCAAATTGAAGCAACCTCTTCCCAGTCCGACAGACTCAAATCGGCCCCACTGGGATTGTGGCAACATCCGTGCAACACGATCACATCACCTGCCTTTGCCATCCGCAAATCGTCCATCATCGCGTCCCGGTCCAGGCCGTTGCTGGCGCGGTCAAGATAGCGATAGGACTTGCGCTCGAACCCCATGTGCTCGGCCATACCCGAATGGATTGGCCAGCTTGGGTCAGAGATCCAGATCGTCGTCTCCGGCGTCAGCACGCGAACCATTTCAAACACTTGCCGCAACGCGCTGGTCCCGCCCACGGTCGCAATCCCTGCCACACGCGCCGCAGGCACAGCCTCGCCCAACAGCAGATCCCGCATCCCGTCAACAAACCCCTGATCCCCCGCAAAGCCAAGGTAGGCCTTCGTATCCTGCGTCTCCAGAATGCGGCGTTCGGCCTGCTTCACGGCCGACATCACCGGCGTCCGGCCATCCGCATCGCGGTAGAGGCCGACAAGCAGATCAACCTTTTCAGGGCGCGGATCGGTCGCGAAGGCCCCCGTCAGGTGGAAAATCTTGTCAGGTTCGGGCGGGGTGAGCGTTGCGAACATAGACCTCATGCCTCCCGATCATAGACCAGAACGCGACGGCGATCTTCACGTTCAACCGGTATGAAACCCATCTTCTGATACAACGGAAGGGCAGACGGATGATCGAGCGTACAGGTGTTCACGCTCATCTTCTCAACGCCCGCACGCTCCCATCCCGTGGCGATAGCAGTTTGCAGCAACGGCCGACCAAGACCCGCGCCAACCGCCTGCGGAACGAGGCCAAAATAGGCCAGATCACAAACACCGTCCTGCCGCCAATCCAGCATGAAGAACCCGGCAGGCCATCCGTTACGGATGGCGGTCCAGATCACCACATCGGGATCCCGGACAAAGGCTTGCAACGCGGCGGGATCACGCTCGGCTTGCTCGAACCGATCCTGCCATTCGTAATCGCGCCCCACGGCATCATAGAGCGACAGGAAGTACCACACCGGCGGGTCGATGGCCCGGTCGAGGCGGATATCACCGTCGAGTTGCGGCATCCCGAAATCCGGGCGCTGCGTCATCTCAAGATAGGTGATCGTGAACGGCACCTCGGTGCCGGCAGGCAGAACACTCATCCCGTTTCGACCGCCAATTGTTCGAACTGACCCCATTCCGCCCAGGAACCATCATAGAGCGAAACGTCAAGGTTGCCGAGGCGCGTCAACCCAAGCATCAGGATCGCCGCCGTTACACCGGACCCGCAGGTGGTGATGATACGCTTGTCCACATCTACTCCGGCGGCCTCGAATGCGGCGCGCAGGGCATCACCCTGCTTCATCGTCCCGTCCGCGTTGAACAGCGTGGCGTAATGCACGTTCTTGGAATTCGGGATATGCCCGGCACGCAGACCGGCGCGGGCTTCGGGCTCTTCGCCCTTGAACCGGGCGGGGCTGCGCGCATCGACGACCTGCCAATCGCCCAACTTGCTGGCCGACGCGACCTGCGTGACATCTTTGATCAAATGCGCCTGCCGCTGAACCGTCATATGCCGGTCGCGCACTACGGGGGGCATGTCTTCGGTGGGATGCCCCTCGGCTTGCCATTTCGGAAATCCACCGTCCAACACGGCAACATCGGCCTTTCCCATCAACCGGAAATTCCACCAGACGCGCGCAGCGGAAAACAGGCCCATGCCGTCATAGACAACCACCTGATGACCATCGCCCACACCCATCGCGCGCATCCGCGACATGAACTTCTCAACCGGGGCGACCATATGCGGCAAAGCACTGCGCGCGTCCGAAATCTCGTCGATATCGAAAAACCGCGCGCCAGAAATATGCGCGGCGGCATATTCCGCTTTCGCATCGCGTCCCATATCCGGCAGGAAATAGGAGGCATCGATAACCCGAAGGTCCGGGTCATTGATGTGCGCAGCAAGCCAGTCGGTCGAAACCAGGGTCTTGGGATCGTCTCCGGTGATCGCGCCAGCCATGCCGCGTACTCCTGTGCCTACTCGCCGCACGTCCTACGCCGCCACCCGCACCCACGCAAGTCTCGGCTCGCGGGGCCAATGGTTTCATCTTGCCCGAAAAACCTCTCCCGGAGGGTCGCTTTACCAAAGGCGCCACGCTCAGCCGTTCTGCTTGAGCAGTCTCTGTTTCTGACGGTTCCAGTCCCGCTTGGCCGAGGTTTCGCGCTTGTCCTGCTTCTTCTTGCCCTTCGCCACGCCGATCTTCAGCTTCACGAAGCCCTTGTGGTTGAAATACATGACCAACGGCACAAGCGTCATGCCCTCCCGGTCGGTCGCGTTCCACATCCGCGACAATTCTCGCTTGGACGCCAAAAGCTTGCGACGCCGTTTCTCTTCATGCTGAAAGGTCTTGGCCTGTTTGTAGGGGGCGATATAGCTGTTCACGAGCCACAATTCGCCGTCCTTCACCTCGGCGTAACTCTCCGCGATGTTGGACCCGCCCGCGCGCAGGCTTTTGACCTCGGAGCCTTCCAGAATGATGCCAACCTCAAGATCGCTCTCGATTGCATAATCGAAACGTGCCCGCCGGTTTTCGGCGATGACCTTGTAATTCGGGTTTTCGGGTTGCTTGGACATGAAGCGCATATAAGCGCTGCGGGTCAGGGCCGCCAGCCCGGTGGAACATCGACTGTCGCAATCCATGGCTTGATGTCGAGCACCGGCGTGCCATCCCAGGCATCCGTTGCGTCGATCCCCATCGTCAGGCCGTCAATTGACGTAATCACAAGTGTGGACAAAGCGATCGGGTTTGGGCGCACCGGGCTGCGCAAAGAAAAGGTGCCGCGCGGGCCGTCGGCGTGCTTGGGTGCCTGCGTGGCAAGGTTCCGTTCACCGCGATCCACCCAATAGAGCACTTGAATGGGTTGGCCGACCTCAAGGCCGATCAATGCATCCCCGTAGCCATCCAGAAATTCAATCCGCGCGGCCTGGCCGGTTTCACGCGCCTGGCCCACGTTCCTGGGGGCCGTGCCGGGGCCCCAGTCGCTTCGGATATGGCCAATGAACGCAAGGCCCGCTTCGATCCTGTCGGTCGGATCGAATGGCAGCAGGCGTTCACCGTCGCGCGCGGCCATTCAGTTGATCAGACCCGCGTGCCGCATCCCGGCCTCGATCTGCGCCTTCGTTCCATCGCTGACATCCGTCAGGGGCAGGCGGACCTCGTCGCTGCAATGGCCCAGAATTGACAGGCCGTATTTGGCCCCGGCCAAACCTGGCTCTGCGAAGATCGCGGCGTGCAGGGGCATCAATCGATCCTGATACTCAAGCGCGGTGGCGTAATCGCCGGACAGGGTCGCGGCCTGCATCTGCGCACAAAGCTTGGGCGCAACATTCGCGGTGACGCTGATGCAGCCCTTACCGCCTTGCGCGTTGAACCCCACAGCGGTCGGGTCCTCTCCGCTCAACTGGATGAAATCCGGTCCACAAGTCAGGCGTGTGCGCGGCACGCGGCTGAGATCGGCAGTCGCATCCTTCACGCCGACGATGTTGGACAGCTTGGCCAATTCACCCATCGTCTCGGGCGTCATATCCACCACCGAACGGGGCGGAATGTTGTAGATGTAGATCGGAATGCCAACGCCGTTCAGCGCGCTGAAGTGGGCGATCAAACCGCGCTGCGTGGGTTTGTTGTAATAGGGCGTCACCACAAGGGCGGCGTCTGCGCCAACATCCTTGGCGAACTGGACGAACCGAAGCGCTTCGACGGTATTGTTGGAACCGGCCCCGGCCATAACCGGCACACGCCCACCGGCGGTTTCCACCACGCATCGGATCACGGCCTCATGTTCGTCATGGGTGAGCGTCGGGCTTTCACCGGTCGTTCCCACCGGCACCAGCCCATCGGTGCCCTCGGCAATGTGCCAATCCACCAGGCGTTTGAGCGCGTCAAAGTCCACCTCTCCGTTTGTCATCGGGGTGACCAGAGCGACCTGAGAGCCTTGGAACATCACGCACGTCCTTTGTGACCAAGTGGTTTCTTTACAACGTCTCGCTCCAATACGCCGCCTGCAGCGAATTGCCAAGTTCGTGAGTTGCGTCTTCGCGCATCTGCCCTATCCTGATGCTTCTGGGGAATTGATGAATTTGGAGACGCCGCCACAATGCGACGCCTGATACAGCTTTGCCTTCTCGCCCTGCTTTCGACAGCCCCGGCGACCCTATCCGCCCAGACCGACGGCCAGGCGCTTGCCGCAGCGCTTGAAGCCTACAACAGGGGTGATCTTGCGGGCGGGTCCGCCGCCGCGCAGACCCTCGACGACCCGGTTGCGCTTGATCTTCTGGCCTGGACCCGCCTGCGGCGTGGCGAAGGGGATTTTAGCGAATACATCTCGTTTGTGGACCGCAACCCGGATTGGCCCGGTCTGCGCTATCTCCGCCGCCAGGGTGAGCCCTCCATTCCTTCGGGTGGCAATGCCGCGGATGTCCTGGATTTTTTTGCTGAAGAATTGCCGCAGACCGGGGCCGGGGCGCTGGCCTATGCCCGTGCGCTTGAGGAAACCGGCGACCGCGCCGCAGCCGAAGCCGAGGTCATTCGTGCCTGGACCTCGCTCGTGATGACCGGCTCCCACGCGCAGGCGTTGAACCGGGCCTACGGTTCCATCCTGACCGAGGCGCATCATATCTCACGTCTGGACCATTTGCTTTGGGAGGGCGCGGAGGATCGCGCGCGGGCCATGTTCTCGCTTGTGCCGGAAGGCTGGGTCGCGATGGCCGAAGCCCGTCTTGCCCTGCGCGACCGCCGCGCGAGTGTGAACGCCTTGATCGACGAGGTGCCCGAAGCGCTCAGCGATCATCCCGGCCTTTCCTACGAGCGTTTCATTTGGCGCATGGCCGAAGGCTATTGGGAAAGTGCCGCCGAGTTGATGATGGCCCATTCGGACGCAGCCTCCGATCTGGGCCGCCCCGCCGATTGGGGCCGCAGACGGGCCGATCTTGCCCGGGACGTCATGCGCGAGGGCGACCACGAGACATGCTATCTTTACGCCTCCAGCCACCGTATCGACCCGGAAGACGATTATATCCGCTTTGCCGATCTGGAATGGATTGCCGGATATTGTGCGTTCCAGCTGGCCAATTACGAGCAAGCCATCACGCATTTCGGCGATTTTCGCGAAGTTGTCTTCTCCCCGATCTCGGTTGGGCGCGCGGGGTATTGGCTCGGCCGGGCCCATGAGGCCGCTGGCAACGCCGAACAAGCCGCAGAGGCCTACGCACTGGGTGCGCAGTATCAGTCAAGCTTCTATGGCCAGCTGGCGCAGGAACGCGGTGGATTTCCCGTGAACAGCGAATTCATCGGCGACCGCGATTACGGCGACTGGGCCACGGCGGACTTTACGAACCTGACTGTGTTCCATGCCGCGATGCTTTTGTACGACGCAGGTCAACGGACTTTGGCGGAACGCTTCTTCACCCACATCACCGAACGGTTGGACGAACGCGAAGCCGGAATGATGGGCGATCTGATGCTGGCCCTGGGAGAGCCGCATTTCGCGCTGGTCGTGGCAAAGCGGGCCGCGCAATCAGGCCACGAGATTTTCCGCGCCTATTATCCGCTGGCCGATCTGGAAGATGTCGATCTGCCGATTCCGCGGGCGCTTGCTCTGTCGATCGCGCGGCGCGAAAGCGAATTTGATCCGGTCGTTGAATCCGGTGCTGGTGCCATCGGCTTGATGCAGGTCATGCCCGCAACGGGGCAGGATTCCGCTGGCGATCTTGGGATCAACTTCTCCCTCGCGCGCCTGCGTAGTGATCCCGCTTACAACGTCCTGCTCGGCTCTAACTATATCGCCGGATTGCTGGAAGCGTATGACGAAAACCCCGTGCTTGTGTCCGTGGGCTACAACGCAGGGCCCGGACGGGTGCGGCAATGGCTGGAACGGTTCGGTGACCCGCGCCAATCCGATGATATCCTCGACTGGATCGAGGATGTGCCCTTCACCGAAACCCGCAACTACATCATGCGCGTCATCGAAAGCCTTCCGATCTACGAGGCTCAGTTGACCGGCACATTGCCAACAATAGGGATGAGCGAACGCCTCGCCCGGTAATGCGCCATTGGCCCTGTGCGCCTTATGCGTTAGGCAAGGGCAATGGATTGGTCTGTATTTCTCTTGTTCCTCGGGGCCTGCTGCGCAGCGGCGGCCACCGGGTCGATGTTCCCTCCGGGGCAATGGTATCGCGACTTGTCCAAACCAGGCTGGACGCCACCTGACTGGTTGTTCCCGGTGGCCTGGACGACGCTCTATCTTGCCTCGGCCTATGCTGCCTCGCGGGTTGCCGTCCTGGATGGGAACGCCCACGCGATGGGGTTCTGGGCCATGCAGATCGGGTTGAACGCGCTCTGGACCCCAGTTTTCTTCGGGTTGGAGCGGATCCGCGCGGGTATGGTGGTTTTGGTGTTCCTCTGGCTCTCTGTGCTCGGATCCATGCTCAGCTTTTTCGCAGTCGATACCTTGGCAGGCTGGCTGATGGCACCGTATCTGTTGTGGGTGACTGTGGCGGGTGCTTTGAACCTCGCCGTCTGGCGAATGAACCCGAGTGTGGTCGCCGAGTCGGGCTGACCCCCCTCTCACCGCCTAAACATTTCAAAACACCGCCTCGGTCTCACGCCGCCGAGACTCGATCTCACGGCCGCGTGGGGTTCGTGCGCGCCGGGTAGAGTTCTGTGCACAGACGCACTCAAAACCCCCATTTCTCGCGGTTCCGTGTATCGTATTTCAGCTCACCACCCGCCATATTGAGTTCATCGGCAGGCCACAACGGCTCGCCACCGAAACCAAACCAACCCAACGGCCCGCAACACCAGTCCGGGCCCGCACAAAAACCAAAGGACCAAAACCATGAAAAACATCGCAATCATCGCCGCCGTCGCCGCTTCGCTTGCCGCTCCGGCCTTCGCCCAATCCGCAGCCTCCGTCGCCGCGATCCAGCACTTCAACCAGTTCGAAGACAACGCCCTGGAGCGCACCAACGTCAACGGCGTCGGCCAGCGCGTCGCCCCCTCGGGCAGCCTCGGTCAGACCTTCTCGGTGCTCAACAGCGTGCAGGACACGGCCGCTGACCGCCGCGGCGTCAACGGCGCGACCGTGGTCAACGGCACCCCCGCTTACGGTGCCGACATCTTCGACCGCCTGCGCGCAGCCTCGCTCGAAGACGAGTAATATCCGCAGCTATCCTTCCCCGGACAGGGCGCCCCATGTGGGCGCCCTTTTCGTTTGCGCAACGAAAAAGGGCCACGCAGAATGCGCGGCCCTTTTGGGAATCCGTAGGGAACGAGCGG
>CAZPJO010000090.1:0-8932 GCA_964586895.1 uncultured Roseicyclus sp. | reverse complement strand
CGCATGCTCTTCGTGATCATGCGCGTCGTGATCCGCGTGCTCCTCATGATCATGCTCGTCATGGTCCGCATGCTCTTCATCATCATGCTCATCATGGCCGTGGTCATCATGATCCCCATGCTCCTCATCCCCATGCGCATGCGCCTCGAACAACGCACCCTCGCGGAAATCGAGCAACTCGATCCCGTCCGCCGCCAAAAGCTCCGTCACCGCCGCGCCCTCGGCCAGCGTCTCGACCGCATCCTCCAGCCATGGTGACAGGTCGTGGCCCATCCAGAACACCACATCCGCATCCTGCAACGCCGCCGCCTCCGACGGGCGCAGGTTGTATTCATGCGGCGAGGCCCCCGCCGGGATCACCAGCGCGGGCTCGCCCACCCCCGCCATCACCCGCGCCACCAGCGAATGCACCGGCGCAATATCAACCGCCACATTCGGCACATCCGCCATCGCGGTGCCCCCCATCAAACCCGCCATGATCGACAAGGAAACGCGCATTCTGGACATCGGACACCCCATGTGATTGTATAACATTCTCGCCCGGATAAACGATACACTATAACATGACAAGCCCCACACCCGCCTCCGTCGGATTTACCCGCCACGACCACAGCGCCTGCGTCGCCGATGCCCTTGGTGCGGCCGAGGCGCGCTGTGCCGAGGCTGGTCTGCGCCTGACGCCCGTGCGCCGCAAGGTGCTTGAACTGCTCTTGCAGGAACATCGCGCGCTTGGGGCCTACACCATTCTGGACCTGCTGCGGGACGCGGGCTTCGGCTCGCAACCGCCCGTCGCCTACCGCGCCCTCGATTTCCTCGCCGAACATGGCTTCGTGCACAAGATCGAACGCCTCAACGCCTTTGTCGCCTGCGCCCATCCCAACACCGCCCATGCGCCCGCCTTCATGATCTGCCGCGCCTGCGACGCAGTGGCCGAGGCGCAATCAACCCCCGCCAGGGGCGCGCTCGGGGCTGCGGCCAAAGCGGCCGGGTTTCAGATCGAAAAGACGGTAATGGAGGCCGAGGGCCTGTGCCCCGATTGCGTGTCGAAGGACGCGCCATGAGCCTTCTCGATATCCGCGACATTTCCGTCGCCTATGGCGCGAAAACCGTGCTGAGTCACGTCGACATGCACGTCGATCCCGGCGAAATCGTCACCATCGTCGGCCCCAACGGCTCCGGCAAGACCAGCCTTCTGCGCGCCATCATCGGCGCGGTGCAGCCCGCCTCGGGCAAGATCACCCGCGCGCCGCGCCTCAAGGTCGGCTACGTCCCGCAAAAGCTGCATATCGACCCGACCCTGCCGATCACGGTCGAACGTTTCATGCGCCTGACCGACCGGGCCAGCCGCGCCACCTGCTGCGCAGCCCTTGACCGTGCGGGCGTCCCCGACCTTCTCACGCGGCAGATGTCCGGCCTGTCGGGCGGGCAATTCCAACGCGTCCTTCTGGCCCGCGCGCTTCTCAACTCCCCCGATCTCCTGCTGCTTGATGAAGCGACCCAGGGCCTCGACCAACCCGGTTCCGCCGCCTTTTATCAACAGATCGAGGCCGTCCGCCGCGACACCGGCTGCGCCATCGTCATGATCTCTCACGAATTGCACGTCGTGATGAGCGCATCCGACCGCGTCATCTGCCTCAACGGCCACGTTTGCTGCGAAGGCACGCCCGCCGTGGTCGCCTCGGCCCCCGAATACCGCGCGCTCTTCGGCACCGGCACCGGGGGGGCGTTCGCGCTCTATCAACACGAACATGATCACCATCACCACGATCATGACCACGACCATTCCCACGAGGCCGCCGAGTAATGTTCGACGATTTCATGACCCGCGCGACGGTCGCGGGCATCGGTGTTGCATTGGCCGCCGCGCCCCTGGGCTGCTTCGTCGTCTGGCGGCGCATGGCTTATTTCGGCGACGCCACCGCCCATGCCGCGATCCTTGGCGTGGCCTTGGCGCTGGCGCTTGAGATTTCCGTATTCGCCGGCTCCGCCGCCGTCGCATTGGCCATGGCGTTAACCGTGACCCTGCTGACCCGGCGCGGCTATGCGATGGACACGCTTCTGGGTGTTCTGGCCCATTCCGCGCTTGCCTTCGGTCTGGTGGCCGTGTCCTTCCTGTCGGGCATCCGCATCGACCTGATGGCCTATCTCTTCGGCGATATTCTGGCCGTAAGCCATTGTGATATTGATGATTTCCGTACCCTCGGCTGGCAGGCCCTGGGCCGGTGCGACCTTGGCGTCATCTGGGTCGGCGGGGCGGTTGTGGTGGGCCTTCTGGTCTGGCGCTGGCGGTCGCTTCTGACCGCGACCCTGAACGAGGAACTGGCCTACGCCAGCGGCATCGACCCAAGGCGGGAGCAGTTGATATTAACCCTCGCGCTTGCCATCACCGTGGCCGTTGCGATCAAGGTTGTCGGCGCGCTTTTGATCGCCGCGATGCTCATCATCCCCGCCGCCGCCGCCCGAAGCCTGGCCCGCACGCCCGAGGCGATGGCCCTGATCGCCGCAATCATCGGCACGGCCTCCGTCGTGGGCGGGCTGCAAGGGGCCTACCTGCTCGACACGCCCGCGGGCCCCTCCATCGTCTGCGTCGCCGCGATCCTCTTCGCGCTGCTTGCGGCCTTGGGTTGGCGCGGGCGGGGCAGGGCATAGCGCCTCGTCGCAACGCCCTCTTTCCACCGCCGATCCGCCCGCCTATCCTGCGCCCATGCAAGACACCATCGCCCTGATCACCCGCTATTACGCCGCTTTCAACGCCGCCGATACCGAGGCCATGATCGCCTGTCTCGCCCCTGACGTGGCCCATCACGTGAACGAAGGGGCCGTGCGCGTGGGCCATGACAAATTCCGCGCCTTCTGCGCCCATATGGATCGCTGCTATCGCGAAACCCTGACCGATATCGTCGTCATGGCGCACGCTGATGGATCCCGCGCGGCGGCTGAATTCACCGTGAACGGCACCTATCTCGCGACCGATGCGGGCCTGCCCGACGCGCATGGCCAGACCTATTCCCTTCCCGCAGGCGGGTTCTTCAGCGTCGAGGATGGCCAGATCACTCGCGTTGTCACCTATTACAACCTCGCCGATTGGACCGCGCAGGTCAGCGCATGACACCGACCCTTCGGACCTATCGCGGGGCCGAGGTCGCAAGCGTCATCGACGACCTTGCGCGCCTGCGGATTTCGGTCTTCCGTGACTGGCCCTACCTCTATGACGGCGATCTCGACTATGAACGCCGCTACCTCGCGACCTACACCTGCGACAAATCCATTGTCGTGGCCGCTTTTGACGGTGAAACCATGGTCGGAGCCTCCACCGGACTTCCCTTTATCGAACATGAAGATGACTTATCCACAGCGTTCGACGAAACCGGCTACGCCCCCGAAACCCTGTTCTACTGCGCTGAATCGGTCCTTGTAGGGAGTGCACGCGGCAAAGGTCTCTACCGCTCCTTCTTTACTGAGCGCGAGGCACATGCCCGTGAAATGGGTTTCACATATGCCACCTTTTGCGGTGTCATCCGCGATGATGCACATCCCGCCCGCCCCAAGGGGCACAAACCGCTCGATCCGGTGTGGCGTCACTTCGGATATACCCCCGTTCCCGGCGCCATCGGCCACCTCAGCTGGCGCGATATCGGTGATGCGGTCGAGACCTCCAAACCGCTTCAGTTCTGGATCAAACGCCCATGCGCATAGCCTCCGCCGCCTATCCCCTCGACCCGTTCGAGCAATGGGAAGACTACGCCGCCAAGCAGATCCACTGGGTCCGCGAAGCCGCCGGCGCGGGCGCGGATCTGTTGGTATTTCCCGAATACGCCCGCATCGAACTGGCCACGCTCCACAACGCCGCAGGCGATCTCGAAGCCTCGCTGCACGCCGCCGGTGATCTGGCCGAAAAAGCCGATCACCTCATGGCCGACCTCGCCCAGGGCTATGGCGTCCACATTCTGTGCCCGTCCGGCCCCGCCTTCGACGAGGGCCGCGAACGCCCCACCAACCGCGCGTGGCTCCTGGGGCCGGAGCCCGGCGCCAATTTCATCGGCTACACCGACAAGCAGGTCATGACCCGGTTCGAGCGTGAGCAATGGAACGTCGTCCCCGGCGACCCGCTTGAGGTGCTCGATACACCCCTTGGCAAGATCGGAATCCTGATCTGCTACGATGCCGAATTTCCCCTTCTGGCCCGCCGCCTGGTCGAACAGGGTGCCGAAGTCCTGCTGTGCCCCTCCTGCACGGATAGTGCGAAGGGCTATCATCGCGTCCGCATCGGGGCCCAAGCCCGCGCGCTTGAAGGGCAGTGTATCACCGTCCAATCCCCCCTTGTCGGTGATGCCAAATGGTCCCCCGCCGTCGATGAAAACGTAGGTGCCGCAGGCATTTACGCCCCCCCTGACCTTGGGTTTCCCGACGATGGTGTGCTGGCGCAGGGCGCGCTGAACGAACCCGGTTGGGTTCTGGCCGATGTCGATCTGGCCGCGATCGCCCGCGTCCGCGCCGAAGGGCAGGTCTTCAACCATGCCCATTGGCCCGAAAGCCTCGCGCGCGCCACGCAAACCGATTTCCCTTGAAACCTTGAACCTTTAGGCGCATTTAGCGCGCATCAGCCCCAACCCTTGGGGCGCAACAGATGGAGTGACCATGGCCAAGGAAGAGATGCTCGAATTTCCTGGTGTCGTTAAGGAACTCCTGCCAAACGCGACATTCCGGGTCGAGCTCGAAAACGGCCATGAGATCATCGCACATACGGCAGGAAAAATGCGCAAGAACCGCATCCGGGTTCTCGCAGGCGACAAAGTCCAGGTGGAAATGACGCCCTACGACCTCACGAAGGGCCGCATCAACTACCGCTTCAAGTGAGCGACACCCAAGTGACCGAACGCACGATCACCACCCCCGCCGATATCTCGGATGGGGTGCGCGCCTATGCGGCGTCTCTGGGCGATGGCGTGGCCGAGTTTGTCCCCGTTCAACCCGCTGAAAACGCTATAGAAGATCAACCTTTCTATAACGTTATCGTCGCCGGCGACACTGCCAAACCCGTCTTCGGTTGGCTGATCTGGGAACTCACGGGCTTCTGGCTTGAGGCGCAGCGCCATGCCGTCCTCGATCGCGACGGCGCCCTTGTCGACATTACCCCGCCCATCGACGCCGAAACCCGGATCCTCTTCGTGCGCGACGACGGCTGGTCGTTCGACTACCTCGATCCCAAGCCGTTGCGCAAACCCGCCCGGCACCTCCTGACCGAGGATCGCGACGTGCGCCAATGGGCCAAACTGGCCGATGATTTCGACCTGTTCAAATACCGCCACACCGTCTTCAAAGGCGACAAATCGGAATTCGTGATCCCCGAGGGCAAGGATCACCGCCGCATGGAACGCCTGCAACGCGATTACAACGCCGCCGCCCGCGTGGCGCTCGCGAAATGAAGCCGACATGCGCTTGATATTGGGCTCCGGCAGCCCGCGCCGCCTTGAATTGCTGGCCGTCTTGGGCCTCACCCCCGCCGATATCCGTCCGCCCGACATCGATGAAGATCCGCGCGGCCGCGAATTGCCGCGCCCCTATGTCGAACGCATGGCCCGCGAAAAGGCGCAAGCGATCCCCTGCGCCGAAGACGAAATCATCCTCGCCGCCGACACAACCGTGGCCGTCGGCCGCCGCATCCTTGGCAAACCCGCCGACGCGGATGAGGCGCGCGCGTTTCTCGACCTGCTCGGCGGCCGCCGTCATCGTGTTTTCACCGCCATCGCCGTGAAAACCCCCGACGCGCTGCGCACCCGATTGGTCGAATCCCAGGTGCAGATGAAGCGCCTCTCCCAAACGGAACGCGAAGGCTACATCGCCACTGGCGATTGGCAGGGCAAGGCGGGCGGTTATTCCATTCAGGGCCCCGCCGGCGCCTTCATCCCGTGGATCAGCGGTTCGCATTCCGCCATCGTCGGCCTGCCGCTCGCGGAAACCGCAAACCTGCTGCAAAGCGCTGGCATAAAGGTCTGGAAATGAAGGGGAAAACCGTACTTCTCGACCATATCGCGGGCCATCAGGTCGCCGCCCTTATGGTTGACGGCACGCTCCATGATCTGCTCGTTGAGCCGCCCGAAGATGCGCCCCCTGGCGTGGGCGCGATCTTCTTTGCCGTGGCCGATCGCCCGATGAAGGGGCAGGGGGGGCTGACCCTGCAATTGGGCGATGGTCTCACCGGATATCTGCGCCGTGCCAAGGATATCTCGCCCGGTGACGCCTTTTTCGTTCAGGTCTCCGGCGTGGTCGAGGCGGGAAAGGCGATCCCCGTCACGCCCGATCTGATCTTCAAGTCCCGCTATGCCATCGTGACCCCGACCAAACCCGGCATCAATGTCTCGCGCGCGATCCGCGATGAAGGCGAACGCGACCGTCTTCTCGAGATCGCCCATGGCGCAATGGCGGGCGACGACGGCCTTACCCTTGGCCTTATCCTGCGCTCCGCCGCCGAAGGGGCCGAAGCGCAAGCCATCGCCGATGATATCGACACCATGACCCTGCTCGCGCAGCAGGTTCTTGGCCATCGCGACACCAAGCCCGAACTTTTGCTCGCCGCCGATAGCGCCCATGGCCTCGCCTGGCGCGATTGGGCCAATCCCGACGAGGTGGTCACGCAAGACGGCTGTTTCGAAACGCACGGCGTTCTTGATGCAGTTGGTATAGCGCGCGCGCCTTACCAAAAGCTGAACGGCGGCGGTCACGCCTATATCGAGGCGACGCGCGCCCTGATCGCCGTCGATGTGAACACCGGCGCGGATCATTCGCTCGCGGCCGGGCTTAAGGCCAACCTCGCGCTGGCCCGTGACCTTCCGCGCCTGTTGCGCCTCAAGGGCCTCGGTGGGCAGATCAATCTCGACCTCGCCCCGATGCCGAAACGCGACCGCAAGCAACTCGAAGATGCGGTCAGAAAAAGTTTCCGGCAGGATGGCTCGGACGTGGTGGTTGCCGGGTGGACCCCGCTCGGTCATCTCGAACTGACGCGCAAGCGCGACCGGATGCCCTTGGTGCAGGTCTGGCCCGGGGCATAGATTTCGTGCACCCGTGCACAGTGACGCGTTACATGCCCGCAATCAGTGCAAAAATTGGTAACGCCAAAAAAACTACAGAAAAACTACAGAAAAATGCACTCAAAAATGGCTACCGGAGCCGCTGCAACAACTCCAACGATGGCTGCCCGTTAACCGGCAATCCGTTCGCCGCCTGATAACCCTCGATCGCCGCCTCCGTGCCCGACCCGATCACCCCATCCGGCGTGCCCGCGTCAAACCCGGCGGCAGTCAGGCGTTCCTGCAATTCGCGCCGCTGCGCTTGCGTCAGGCCGCTTGGATCCGCCCCGAACGACTGCCGCAAAGGCCCGCCGCCAGCCAGCCGATCCGACATGTAGCCGACCCCGATCCCGTAATTCGTCGAGGCGTTGTAGCGTAATATCACGTTGAAATTATTATACAAAATCCATGCAGGCGCGCCCGCGCCGCCCGGTGCATGGATCGCCGCAGACCCATGGTCGGGGATCTGTCCGCCGCCCGCGCGCACAACACCCAGATCGCGCCACGCCGCCACCGACCGCCGATTGTCGCGCCCCGTGGCCGCGCTGAACCCCGACGGCAGCGCCACCTCCATCCCCCACGGCTCGCCGCGCCGCCAGCCGAACCGGCTGAAGTAGGACGCGG
Organism: uncultured Roseicyclus sp.; assembly: GCA_964586895.1. Lineage (GTDB taxonomy): Bacteria > Pseudomonadota > Alphaproteobacteria > Rhodobacterales > Rhodobacteraceae > Gymnodinialimonas. The sequence continues at coordinate 1,241 of CAZPJO010000090.1, read as the reverse complement.
TCGAGGCCAACGAATCCGTTGGATCACTCGACCAGATGTCGCGCCGACCATCGCCCCGGAAATCGACGGCATATTCCTCGTAAGTCGTTGGAATAAATTGCGTATGTCCCATCGCCCCCGCCCAGGATCCCAGCATCCTATCCGGGGTCGTATCGCCGTTTTGGATGATTTTCAGCGCCGAGATCAGCTGCGCTTCAAAGAACCGTCCCCGCCGGCCTTCCCACGCCAGCGTCGCCACCGCCGAGATCACCGGAATGTCGCCCAACCGCGTCCCGAACCGGCTCTCAACCCCCCAAACGGCGGCGGTGATTTCCGGTGGCACGCCATACGCGCGTTCTATGTCGTCAAGCACCCCGCGGTTGTTCGCAAACCGCCCCCGTCCGATGGCCAGATCATCCTCGCCCGCCACCAGCGCCAGGTAATCTTCGGTCGAGCGTCGGAACTCCGTCTGGTTGCGGTCCCGCTCCACCACACCCGGCAAAAAGCCCACCCCGCGCAGACCCGTGTCGAGGGCATCCCCGTTGATCCCCGCCGCCATGGCGCGGGGCCTAAACGCTTGAATCCATGTGTCGAAATCGGCATTCTGTTGGGGCATGAAATCCGGGTCATCCGACGGGCCACTGGCCCCTGCCGCGCCGATATCGGGCAACACAAAGCCACCGCCGCGCACGCATCCCGACAGGGCCAGCGCGCCCGATCCCGCCAATAACCCGCGTCTTGAAACAAGCATCTGACCGCTCTCCCCCATGCTGAGTGACAGCTAAAGGCCCCGTCGCTCTGTGCGCAATCCCCAAGTGTGCCAAAGGCCCTTGCAGGCGGGAACGGGCTGCCCCAGATTAGGACCTCATGAGATGTTCCGGAGGGTGCATGGCCTGCCCAATCTGCGAAAAAGACACGGCTCCGGCCTATCGCCCGTTCTGCTCGCGTCGCTGTGCCGACGTGGACCTTGGCCGCTGGCTCATGGCGCATTACGAAGTGGACTATACCGAACGCCCACACGCGCCGATTTTTCACTTGCTGGCCCTGAAATACTGGGGCGCGGATCAATACCCGCTGCTGGTTCAGGATGGCGGCAAGACCAAGACAGCCAAGGCAAGAAAAATCAGTGGTGCAGCGAGGGATTTCGACATGTCACGCCTCTTTCGCGAAGGTGAGTTTCTGGCCGCGTTGCATCCACAGGATCACAAGAGCCGCGATAAGGAAGGGGGCATGGTGCGCAAAGAGGCGGCAGGCCGGTAGAG
>CAZPJO010000089.1:0-8969 GCA_964586895.1 uncultured Roseicyclus sp. | reverse complement strand
TCGCAGGCATGTGCCCGCCCCGAACAGTGTAGGGCCCGGCAGGGTCGAATTTGAGGGCAGTCCAGCCTCCGGCCACACGCGCCGCCGCCGCCTCGGCCGCCGCATCGGGATCCACCCAGAAGCCTGAGGGATCGTGATGCGCCTCGGGGTAGAGATAGGTGTAGGCGCGCAAGCGGTCGTTCATGCGCCCACCGAGAAGCGCCCAGACCGGGCGATCACGGGCTTTGCCAAGGATGTCCCAGCAGGCCATTTCCAGCCCCGAGAACGCTCCGAAAACGGTCGGATCAGGGCGTTGCGTGAACCCCGAGGAGTGAGCGCGGCGCGACATGAGTTCGATGTTTTCGGGGCTTTCCCCGTGCATGTGGCGGGCGAAGACATCCGCAATGACCGCCTCCATCGCCTCTGGGCCGACGCCTGCGGCATAAACCTCGCCCAGGCCGGTGATCCCGCAGGATGTGGTCAGGCGCAGGATCAACCAATAGCGCCCTCCCCATCCGGGCGGCGGTGGGGCGACGGAGAATAATTCGAGACTGTCGAGCTTCATCGGCGGGTCGTCCATTGGGGGCCAGCCCCCAAACCCCCGAGGTTTTCGGGCAAGATGAAAGGGGGACGCGAGGGCCGGCTGGGGTTCAGAATACGATCACGTTGCGCCGGGCCTGGCCGGTATTGGTGTCGGCGATGGCGTCGTTGATCTGATCGAAGGTCCAGGTGCGCGAGACCAGTTCATCGAGCTTCAGGCGGCCCTGCGAATGCAGGTCAACCATCCAGGGAATGTCTCGTTTTAGCACGATTTCACCGAGGTAAGAGCCGCGGATACCCTGCCCCGTGGCGGCGAAAATGACGGGCTCGTAAGGGGTTGTGTCGCCCGTGTGCGGCATGCCGACCGCATAGGCCGTGCCGCGCGGGGCCAGCAGGCGCAGCGCCTGTTCATAGGCGGGAATGGCACCGACGGAGACAAAGACATGGTCGGCGAGATGGCCGCCGAGGATCTTCTTAAGCGCCTTATGGGGCTTGGGATCGGACGCCAGCAGAGTGTCGGTTGCGCCAAACTCGATCGCATCAGTGAGTTTCTTTTCCTCAAGGTCCATGGCGACGATCCGGGCGGCTCCGGCAATGCGCGCGCCCTGGATCGCATTGAGGCCCACGCCGCCCGCGCCGATCACCACGACCCGGTCGCCGGGGCGGACCTGAGCAGTGTTAATCGCGGCGCCGACGCCCGTGGGGACGCCGCAGGCCAGAAGGCAGGCGACCTCTGAGCCTATATTGTCACCAATGGGGGCAGTCTGACTGGGATCGACGACGACCTTTTCGGCGAAGGCACCGCAATTCATCGCCTTGGTCACCGCGCCGCCCTGGGCCGTCGTCAGGACCGGGGCCTCGGGCGTGTTGCCCGAGCAATACATCGGCTGCGCCGACGCGCAGGAGGCACAGCCGCCGCAGGATTTCGCCAGCGTCACGATCACCCGGTCGCCAAGCGCCATGCCCTTGACGCTTTCGCCCATCGCGGTGACGCGGCCCGCCGCCTCGTGGCCATAGACCGCGGGCAAATTCCCGCCCCAGGCACCTTCCATGAAGGAGATGTCGGAATGGCAAATGGCCACGGCATCAAGGCTGACCTCAATCTCGTCCGGGCCCGGATCGCGCAGGGTGAGGGTTTCGATTTTCAGCGGCTCGCCAAAGGCATGGCAAACGGCGGCGCGGATGTGCTTGGGCATGGGCCCCTCCCGGTTTTTCGTGACTTAAGCATTGCGCGGGGCGCGGGCGCAAGCGGGCCGGAACGCGTCATCGCGCGCGCGATTAGCGACCTTGCCGCTGCGGCGTCTTGGCGGCGTTCTGGCGAGAGGGGCTTGCGTGCGGGGGCGGGAATGGCAGAGATGGGGCCATGGATGTGATGCGTTTCGATGATGTGAGCCTGCATGTGCAGATCGAGGGGCCGAGGGGCGGCCCGCCGGTGGTGTTCGCGAATTCGCTCGGCACGGACCTGCGCCTGTGGGACGGGGTGGTGGCCGCGCTGCCGCAGGGGCTGCGCCTTATCCGGTATGACAAGCGGGGCCACGGCCTGTCGGACTGCCCCGATGCGCCCTATACGATGGGCACGTTGGTGCGGGATGCGGAGCGGGTGATGGAGGCGGCGCAGGCGCGCGATGCGGTCTTTGTGGGCCTGTCGATCGGCGGGCTGATCGCGCAGGGGCTGGCGGCCAAGCGGCTGGACCTTGTGCGCGCGGTGGTGCTGTCGAACACCGGGTTCAAGATCGGCACGCGCGAGATGTGGGACGACCGGGTTGCGACGCTGCGCGCGGACGGCCTTGCGTCGATGGCCGACGCGATCATGGAGCGCTGGTTTTCGCCCGACTTTCGCGCATCGGAGGCCGCTGCACCCTGGCGGCGCATGGTCGAGACCTGCCCCGAGGAGGGCTACGCCGGCTGCTGCGCGGCGATTGCGGGCAGCGATTTCTACACGACGACGGCGGCACTGCGCTTGCCTGCAATGGTCATCGCGGGGGATCGCGACGGGGCCACACCGCCCGATATGGTGCGCGACCTGGCCGACCTGATCCCCGGCGCACGGTATGAGTTGATGCGCGGTGTGGGGCATTTGCCATGTGTTGAGAAGCCGGATGAGTATGCGGCACTTTTGACCGGATTCCTCAATGATATCGGGCATCTGCCATGAGTGTTTCGCCGTTTGACTCTGCGATGCACCGGCATTTGTTCGGCGACGCGGAGGTCGCGCGCCTGTTCGCCGACACCGCCGAGGTGCGCGCCATGATGCTGGTGCTAGGCACGTTGGCCAAGGTGCAGGGAGAGGCCGGCGTGATCCCGCAGATCTCGGGCGCATTTCTGCACCGCGCGGCGATGGAGGTGCAGATCGACCCGGACGGGCTTGGCGGGGAAAACGGCGTGGTGATCCCCGCATTGGTCACGGCGTTTCGCAAGGCATTGGATGCACCGGAGCATGGGCAATACCTGCATTGGGGCGCGACAAGCCAGGATATACAGGACACGGCCCTGATGCTGCGGATGCGGCAGGTTCTGACGATTATCGAAGGGCGGCTGAAGGCGGCGTTGGCCCGCATGGCCGAATTGGCCGACGCCGAGGCCGATACGATACAGGTCGCGCGCACCTATGGGCAGGCGGCTGTCCCGTCTAGCTTTGGAGCACAGGTTGCGGCGTGGGGCTGGCCATTGTTGCGGCTTTTGGAGCGGTTGGGGCCGTTGCGCAGGCAGGTGCTGTTGGTGTCGCTGAGCGGTGCGGCGGGCACGTCGAGCCAGTTGGGCCACGATCCGGTCGAGCTGCGCTCGGCATTGGCCGAGGCCTTGGGCCTGGGGGATCCCGGGGCAAGCTGGCATACCGACCGCAGCAGTATCGTTGAGCTTTCCCAATGGCTTGCGAGCCTTTCTTCATGCACGGGAAAGGTTGGAACAGATGTCTTGATCGGCGCCCGTTCGGATGTCGGCGAACTGCGCCTATCGGGTGCGGGAAACTCCTCCACCATGCCGCAGAAGCAGAACCCAGTGGCTGCGTCGATCCTGGTCGCACTGGCCCGCTTTGCGCCCGCGCAAGCCGCCATCCTGACCCAACCCCACAGCGAGGCACGCGATGGAGCAGCGTGGTTTGCGGAATGGCTGACCTTGCCACCGTTGGCCATGGCAGCGGCGCGGGCGGCGGCGCTGTTGGGGGAAACACTCGACGCCTTGACGCCGGACCGCGCGGCGATGGCGGCGCGGATCGACGCGGCCCATGGCACTTTGCATGCGGAGGCACTGTCTTTCGCGCTGGCCCCGTCGCTTGGCCGCCCGCAGGCGCAGGCCGAGGTCAAACGCTTGACGCGTGAGGCCATGGAAACCGGGACGGGCCTGCCCGATCTGGTCGCGCGCGCCTACCCGGACGTCGCCCTGCCCGCGCGGCCCGATGCGGGTAAGGCCCCGATTGAGGCCCACGCCTTTGCCATAATGGTCCGCGCGACGCTCTAGGCCTCTTGCCGCGTCGCGTGTGTCAATCTAGGTTGACACAAACCTCGCGAGAGCCCGATGCGCCTGCCGACCCTTTTTATCCTGATCACCGTCACGATCGACGCGATGGGCATCGGCCTCATTCTGCCGGTCATGCCCGACCTGATCGCGGAGGTGCGCGGCGCGGATCTGGCGCAGGCGGCGGCGTGGGGGGGCGTTTTGTCGTTTGCCTATGCGGTGATGCAATTCCTGTGCGCGCCCGCCCTTGGCAACCTGTCGGACCGCTTCGGACGGCGGCCTATCCTGTTGATTTCGATGGCAGTTCTGGCGCTGGATTACGTGGTGATGAGCGTCGCTTCGACCATTTGGCTGTTGCTGATAGGGCGGATCATCGCGGGCATCGCCGCAGGCACCCATGCGACCGGGCTGGCCTATATGGCCGACATTTCGCCGCCTGAGAAACGCGCGCAGACCTTCGGCCTGATCTCGGCGGGGTTCGGGATGGGTTTCATCCTCGGCCCGCTTGTTGGCGGCCTTCTGGGCGGGCTTGATCCGCGCGCGCCGTTCATCGCCGCCGCATGCCTGGCGGCCGCGAATTTCGCCTTTGGCTATTTCGTCCTGCCCGAAAGCCTGCCGCAGGACCGCCGCCGCCCGTTCCGGATTTTACGCGCCAATCCCATCGGCGGGTTGATCATGATCGGCAAATTACCGGGCATCTTTTTCCTTCTGTGTGTCATGCTGGCCTACCAGACGGCGAATTTCGTCTATCCGGCGATCTGGGCCTATTACACCCAGGCCGCCTTCGGGTGGAGCACCGGAATGGTCGGCTTTTCGCTGGCCATCTACGGGGTGTCGATTGCATGTGTGCAGGCGGGGTTGATCCGGCCCGTACTGGCGCGGTTGGGGGAGGTCCGGGCGGTGTATTTCGGCCTGATCCTGAACACCACCTGCCTTGTGCTCTACGGGATCGCGGGCCAGCCATGGATGATCTGGGTGCTGATCCCGATTTCCGCCTGCGGGGCATTGGTCGCCCCGGCCATGCAAGGCGTCATGAGCCGCGCGGCAGGCGCCGATCAACAGGGCGAATTGCAAGGGGTGCTGTCGTCGATCTCGTCGCTGTCGATGATCATGAGCCCGGTAATGATGACGCAGGCGTTCTTCTGGTTCACGCGCGAGGGCGCGGACCCATTCCTGCCGGGCGCGCCGTTCCTTGTGGCCGCGATCCTGATGGGGGTGGCCTTCGCGATTTTCGCGCTCACGCATCGCGGCATCGTGCCCGCCAAAGACGCCGCCTAGCCCTCGGCCATGATCTGCGCGAACTGCGCCGGATCAACATTGCCACCCGACAGCGTGGCAATCACCGGGCCATCGGCAAGGTCCGCGCCATGAAACAGCGCCGCCGCCAGCGCCACCGCACCGCCCGGCTCGACCACCAGTTTAAGGCGGTTGGCAGCATGGCGCATAGCCGATTTCGCCTCCGCATCGGTCACGACAACGGCGGATCCGCAACGCGCGGCCATGATCGGAAAGGTCATCTGCCCAGGCGCGCGGGTGATGATCGCGTCGCACAGGCCCACTTCGGGGCCGGTGTTGGCCTCGATCTTGCCAGACATCAGGGACCGCGCGACATCATCAAAGCCCTCGGGCTCCACCGGTCGCACGATCATATCGGGCGCACGATCCGCCAATGCCAAAGCGATGCCGGACGTCAACCCGCCACCACCGCAACACGTCAGCACCGTCGCCCCCGTCACACCAGCCTCCGCCGCTTGTTCGGCGATCTCCAATCCGCACGTCCCCTGCCCCGCGATCACCATCGGATCGTCAAAGGGTTTCACCAACGTCAGGCCACGCTCTGTGCGGAGTGCTTCGCCGATCTCTTCGCGGCGCTCACCGCCAGCGCGATCATAAAGCACCACCTCCGCACCAAGCGCGCGGGTATTGTCGATCTTGAGCTGTGGCGCATCGGCAGGCATCAGGATCACCGCCGACACCCCATGCATCCGCGCGGCCAGCGCCACACCCTGCGCGTGGTTGCCCGACGAGAATGCCAACACGCCGCGCTTGCGCACCGCGTCTTCCATCGCCGACAGGGCCGACCAGCCGCCGCGGAACTTGAACGATCCGGTGTGCTGCAACACCTCTGCCTTGAGAAACACCTGCCGCCCCGCGATCTCGTCAAGGAATGGCGAGGACAGCAGAGGCGTGCGCCGCACGATGCCCCGGCCACGCTCTGCCGCCGCTTCGATCTGGGATATTCCGATCATTTCGCCTGCTCCAATACCCGGTCGATCACGGCACGCGCGCCCGGTTCATCAAGAAACGGCACATGGCCGCGATCGGCCAGTTCGCAGAATGCCATGTCCGGGCGCTGCTGCCGCATCCGGGCCGCCGTATCTGCGGACAAGATGTTGGATTGCGCCCCCCGGATCAGGCCAAGCGGCAACCCGTCCAGCGCATCGAACAGGGGCCAAAGGTCGGGGGGCTCGAAATCCGGCGCAAAGGCGGGCGCAACCGCATCGCGCAACGCAGGATCATAGCGCAGGTGAAGCGCGCCGTCGGCCTCGCGCCAGATGCGACGCGCGAAATCGGCCCAGGTCGGGGCCGGCACATTCCTGAAAACACCCGCGTAGACCACCGGCATCGCCGCCGCCGCTTCGTCCAGCGAGGCGTATGCGGGCGGCTTGCCGATGTACTCCATGATCGCCGAAAGCCCTTCGGCCATGATGTCGGGGCCGATGTCATTGAAGATCACCCCCGACAAACGGTCGCGGGCCATCACCGCCAGCATCAGCGCGACCAAACCGCCGCGTGACGTGCCCAGGATACAGGCCCGTTCCAGCCCAAGATGATCCAGCAAGGCCACCACATCCTGCGCCTCCTGCATCGGCGTATAGGTGGCGAAATCCGCGTGATCCGACGCCCCGCGCCCGCGAAAATCCATCCTTATGACCCGCGCCGTATCGCCGTAATGCGCAAGCACCGGCTCGAAATCATCCATGTTGCGCGTCAGGCCCGGCAGGCACAGAAGGGCGGCCCCCTGCCCCTGATCATCATAGGCAAGCCTGACCCCATCCTCGGCTGTGACGAACGCCATCACACCACCCCCGCAATCCGCGGCACGCCGGTCAGGTCATCGGCGATCCGGCCCGGTTGAGCGCCCAACCGGTCCACCGGCTCGGCCGCGCGGTTCACCCAAAGCGTGTCGAACCCATAGGCCGCCCCAAACGCCGCGTCCCAGCCATTGGACGACACGAACAACACCTCCCGCGGCGCGCATCCGAACCGCGCGCCAACCATGTCGTAGACCCGCGCATCCGGCTTGAAGATGCCGACTTCCTCCACACTGAGAACCGCATCCAGATCGCCGCCGATCCCGGCACTTTCGACCGCGCCGTCCAACATCGCGGGCGACCCGTTCGACAGGATCGCGGTCTGCAATCCACCCCGCTTCAGCGCCGCCAACATCGCGGGCACCTCCGGATAGGCCGCCAACGTCCAATACAAACCCAGCAACGCCTCGCGCAAATCCGCATCACCGCCCAACCCGGCGCGCTCCAGCGCCCAATCAAGCCCGTCCTGCGTCACTTGCCAGAAATCGCAATAATCCCGCGCCACCGCCCTCAGCCACGAATAACTGAGCTGCTTTGCACGCCAATCACCGGCCACCTGCTGCCAGACCTCGGCAAATGCCTCGCGCCCCGGCACATCGGCCAGCGCCCGCGCCGCCGCCGCCACGTCGAACAATGTGCCATATGCATCGAACACACAGACCCTGAATTGCGCCATTGGACACCCTCCTGCGCACCAGCCTGACACGACGCGCGCACGCCAGCAACGCCCCTTTCATCTTGCCAAAAAAACCTCGGGGGTCGGCGATCTTTTCCCACGGAAAAGTCGCCCAGGGGGCAGCGCCCCCTGCCTGAGCCAAAGGCGCACAAGCGCCGACGCGAGGCAAGAAGCTCGCGCCAACGGCGCACTATTTGATCACAGGTTCTCGGGCTGCGGCATGCTCAACACATGAAACCCGCCGTCCACAATCACGATCTCGCCGGTTGTGCAGGCGCCATAATCGGAGGCGAGGTAAACCGCCGTGCCGCCCACCGCCTCCAGCGTCGCATTGGACCGGAGCGGCGCATTCGCCTCGGTGGCCTTGAACGTCTTTCGCGCGCCACCGATGGCCGCGCCTGCCAAGGTCTTCATCGGACCGGGCGAGATCGCATTAACGCGGATGCCCTGCGGACCCAGATCATTGGCCAGATACCGCACCGACGCCTCCAATGCCGCTTTTGCGACGCCCATGACGTTGTAGAACGGCGTCACCCGGTTCGACCCCTGGTAGGTCAGCGTCAGGAGCGTGCCGCCATCGGGCATCAACTCGGCCGCGCGGCGCGCCACGTCGATAAACGAATAACAGCTGATCGTCAGCGAGTTCTTGAAATTGGCCCGCGTCGTGTTGGTGAACCGACCCGTCAACTCGCCCTTGTCGGAATAGGCGATGGCGTGGACGACGAAATCGAGACTGCCCCAGCGATCTTTGAGGGCCGCGAAACAGGCATCCATGCTGGCATCGTCATTGACGTCCACATCGACCAGAACATCGCTGTCAAGCGAGGCTGCCAGCGGCTCGACACGTTTGCCGAACGCCTCCCCCTGGTAGGAAAACGCCAATTCCGCGCCTTCGGCATGCAACGCCTTGGCGATGCCCCAGGCGATCGAGCGCTCATTCGCGACGCCCATCACAAGGCCCCGCTTTCCCGTCATCAAATCAGCCATCGTGTCGTCTCACTTCTCAAACCGGCTCAAGATCATGGAGCCGTTGGTGCCCCCGAAGCCAAAGGAATTGGTCATCACGGAGTCGAGGCCCGCGCCGTCCACATAAGCGGTGGCGATCTCGGCGGGGTTCAGCGCCGGATCGAGGGTTTCGACATTGATCGAAGGTGTAATGAAATCACCGTCCAGCATCAGAAGGCAGAACGCCGCCTCCAGCGCACCGGCCGCGCCCTGCGCATGGC
>CAZPJO010000088.1:0-8973 GCA_964586895.1 uncultured Roseicyclus sp. | reverse complement strand
TGTCCAACATGGGCCTGCGTATATTGGGCGGCTGGCGCGGGGACAATCGCCTTTCGGTGTGCAGGCTTCGGGCGCGGGCATGAAAAGGCCCGCCGGGGCGGGCCTTTCGTGGTGCAGGTCGTGGCGGGCGCTTAGCGGCGGATCACGCAGGTGCGCGAGAACGAGGTCGGGATCGGATGGCCGTCGGAATCCATCCGGAATTCCACGACCAGTTCGCCGTTGGGGCATTCGTTGGGGGCCGTGTTTGCGATATAGCCATCGCCGCCACCGCCTTGGGTGACGCCGCCACCGACACCACCACCGCCGCCGCCACCATCGGGGTTCGCCGCCAGATCACCCGGCCCGTCAAAATCGGGGGTGTCGGGGCCGTTGCCGCCGGATTGGAAACCGGTGGGGCCGTCGAACGCGACGGCGGGCAGGCTGACAAAGGTCACGGCGAGAGCGATGACAATACGTTTTGTGAGGTTGGAATAGGTCATTGAAAAGCTCCGTCTGAAAAATGGTTTTTTTGCGATGAAATTAGTGTTTCGCAAACAATGCATGCCTGATCACACAGATTGTTGAAATGCAGGGAATCCTGACACGGAGATATTTCTTTTTACTAATAAAGGCTTGCCGAGATTTTTCCAATGCGACGCCGTCGTGCGCGCTTGCTTCGGAGCGGCGGGATGGGATATTGTGCATCCCATATTTTTATAAATAATTTGGAGGATACGACATGGAAAATGATGTCGAAAATGGCCCCGACGCGTTCGGGGCCGAGCAGATTTCCGCCTTTGAACGCTTTCTGGAATACGGCCCGATCGGGCTTGCGGGGCTGATGCTTGTTCTGGTGGTGGTGGCGTTGGCATTGCGCGAACTGACCCCGATCAAGGCGGGGCTTTTGAAGTTTTTCATGGCCATCGGAGCGGCGTGTTTCGCGATCCTGCTGGCGGCGGATGTGTTTGTGGCCCCTCGGGAATTTCAGATGAATGTATCGGTCGTGCCATCCAACCTTGAGGCGGTGGGCCATGCGGCGGCTCCGGCGTTGCAGGTGGACGGCGTGGAGCTTGACCCCGACGCGAGCCATGCGGTGGACGATGATTTCGCGATGCTGATCGATCTGAATGCCACTGTGGAGGCCGCCGAGGCGGAAATGGACAGGGTGCGCGGCGAATTACAGGCGGATCTGGCGGATCTGCAAGCCAGCGCCGCGCGCGAGCACAGTGCAATGCAGGCCCGGCTTGACGCCGTTTCGACCAAGCTTGAGGCGTTTCAGGCGATCCAGGATCTGTTGTCGCGGATGAGCAGCAGCGCGGATGGGGTCGAGGACCTGCGCCTGTCGCGCGAGCTGGACCGCGAGTTGAGCGCGTTCATTGCCGATTTGTCCTCGGTGGTGAACTAGCGGTGCCGACGCGCGGGTGGAACACACATAGGGGAGAGAAAAGATGGACGTGAAGGAAATCGCCAAGGCTTTGGCCGATGGCTGCCGCGAAGGCGGTGCTAAGGTGCGAGAGAACCTTGATGCGCTTTATGCCGATGAGGCCGTGTCGGTGGAGGCTGCCGACATGGCCGGGCAGGGCCGGGAGACGGTAGGAAAGGCCGGGATCCACGGCAAACACGATTGGTGGGACAACGCCATGGAAGAGCATTCAACCAAGGTGACGGGCCCGTTCTACCACGGCGAGGATCAGTTCAGCATGATGTTCGAGGCCGACGCGACGGACAAGGAAAGCGGCAAGCGGTTCCAGATGCAGGAGATCGGCGTTTTCCATGTGAAGGACGGCAAGATCGTGCGCGAGGAGTTCCATTACGCGGTGGATGCGTAGGGTGGTTCAGGCCCCCGCTTTGTCGCGGGTGTCGCGTTAGCTGTCCCCGCGCGAGGCGCGCGCCAGTCGCCCGACCATATCGGCCTGCGCGTCGTTGACTTCGAGGGACGCGGCACTTGCGGCGGCCTGAGGGCTGGCAGACAGGTGCAGGTGTTTGGGCAGAACGCTCCGCATCTGGCCCGTTACAAGAAGTGATTCCACCGCGATGCCCTCGGCAAAGATGATCTCATGCGCGTCAAAGACGATCTGGTAGCTGTCGATATGTCCGCCTTGTTCGCGCAGGACGTTGTCGCCGTTCACGAGCAACTCGGCCTTCACCATGACCTCTGCCCGGCCGGTGCCAAGCGCATCCCGTCGCTGCCATATGAAGAGCCGATGCTGCGGCGCGAGGCGTAGATCGCGCGAGGCGTTCAGCGTGCCTTCGCGCAGGCGCACCGGGGCGGCGGCACCGATGGCGCGACGGGTCTGCGCGCCGATCCAGCGGATCGGTTGGGCGCCGTGGTCGCGAGTCAAAAGCCGATCACCGACGCTGAGACGCTCGACAGGCACCTGTTTGCCACCCGCCAGCGTCAAATGCGTGCCCGCCAGAAAGCTGACCGAGGCGATATCGGCAAAACGATCCGGCGCGGAGGCGGTTTCCGTCCCGATCAGCTCGTAGTCTTTCTCGGGTTTGAGATCCGAAAGCGGCAGGATGTGGAGCGTGTCCGCGCCCGCATGGGTCAACGACAGGATCAGGATCTCGGCCACCTCGCCCGACGGGCCCATCAGCATGTGACATGCCAGGATGTCGAGTGGATCGCCGGGCGCGCCGATGTGTGAACCGTCCGCGACGCAGGATTGCCCGCCGTCGCCCATCTCCGAGATCGAAAGCCGCGCGGGGGTCCTTGCCCGCAGGCGGTAGATGTCGCCGGCAAGGGCCGCGTCCCCGATCCCGATCGTGTCGCCGGCATTGGCCCCTTGCACGGCGTGCAGCGCGCTTGCCGGATAGGTCGGGAACCGCAACAGGGGCGGGTGCTTGGCCATGTCGGTCCTTTGGCTGCTGTGGCCTTGGTTAGACTAGCGCGCCCGGCTTGGGTCAAGGCTGGCGGTGGGGTGGGGGCGCTGCTAAGGCTTGGGCAACACGACAGGAACGGAGAGATGTCTATGGATCTGGGGATTGCGGGCAAGCGGGCGCTGGTATGCGCCTCGTCGAAGGGGTTGGGCCGGGGCTGCGCCGAGCAATTGGCGGCAGCGGGCGTGAACCTGGTGCTGAACGCGCGAGGCGCGGAGGCGTTGGAGGAGACGGCGCAGGCGATCCGCGACGAGTACGGCGTCGAGGTTGTGGCCGTTGCGGCGGACATCACCAGCGAAGACGGCCGCGCCAAGGTTCTCGCGGCGGCGGGTGATGTGGACATCCTGGTGACGAATGCGGGCGGGCCGCCGCCGGGGCTGTGGTCGGATTGGGGGCGCGAGGATTTCATCGCGGCACTTGATGCCAACATGCTGACGCCGATTGCGTTGATGACGGCGTTGATGCCCAAGATGATCGACAAGGGCTGGGGCCGGGTGGTCAACATCACCTCGCAATCGGTGAAGGCACCGATCCCGGCGCTGGGCCTGTCGAATGCGGCGCGCACGGGTTTGACCGGGTATGTGGCGGGCACGGCGCGGCAGGTGGCGCCGTTTGGGGTCAACGTGAACAACATGCTTCCGGGGATCCATGCGACGGATCGGGCGATCCAACTCGACGGAGGCGTGTCGCAGAAGGAAGGCATCTCGATGGAGGAGGCCAAGACGCGGCGCGAGGCGACAATCCCGGCGCGGCGCTACGGCACGCGGGAAGAGTTTGGGGCGATGTGCGCGTTCCTGTGTTCGGAACATGCGGGCTTCATCGTGGGGCAGAATATCCTGTGCGACGGGGGCGGGACGAACGCGACCATCTGAGGCCCGCCTTTGGCGCGACCATCTGATTTTGCTCACGCGTGAGCGGAGGGGTTAAGCGTTTGAACGGAAACGAAATACCGGTTTTCGTTAACCTTTCGCTTACCATGAATTGCCAGGAGATACCGCCATGGCAGAGCGCTTTTCGCTGAAAGACCACCTGTTCAATGCGGAGACGATTGCGCAGCTGGCGGGGGAGTTCGCGACCCTGCCGGGGTTCGATGCGGAGGCCTTCGCGGCGGAGGTTCTGGACGGGTTCGCGGATCGGGAATTGTTGCAGCGCCTGGAATGGATTGCGGATTGTCTGGAGCCGCGGCTGGCGCGAGATTTCCCGGCGATGGCCGACCAACTTGAGGCGGCGATGCCCGCGCGGCTGGACCCGACACTCAAAGATGATGATTTTGGACAGTTCATCCATGCGGTGCCGGGCATTCTGGCGGTGCGGCACGGGTTGGAGGCGCATCGCAAGCGGGCGCTGGACCTTCTGGAAGAGGCGACGCAGCGGTTTTCGATGGAGTTTTATATCCGCCCATTCCTGAACCGGTGGCCGGAAGAGACGTTGGCGCGGTTGGCGCGCTGGACCTCGCACGGGAATTACCATGTGCGGCGGCTGGTGAGCGAGGGGACGCGGCCACGCCTGCCATGGGCGAAGAACATCACAATTGATCCGATGGCCCCGCTGCCAATGCTGGAGAGTTTGCACGCGGACCCGGCGCGGTTTGTGACACGCTCGGTCTGCAACCACATGAACGACCTGAGCCGGGTGGATGCGGGCCGGGTGATGGATGTGATGGAGGGATGGCGCGCGCAAGGGCAGCAGGACGCGCGGGAATTGCGATGGATGATGGGCCACGCGCTTCGGACGTTGATCAAGCAGGGCGACGCGCGGGCGATGGCGATGTTGGGCTATGCGGCGGAGGCGGAGGTCCAGGTGGAGCACGTGACGATGACCCCGACCGCGCCCAAGATCGGTGACAAGGTGGTGGTGGAAATCGCCCTGTCAGCCAAGGTGGAAACGCCGGTTCTGGTGGATTATGCGATCGGGTTTTTGCGGCCCTCGGGCAAGGTCAGTGACAAGGTGTTCAAGGTAAAGCAAGGCGTGGTGACACCCGGCAAGCCGTTGATCTTGAGGAAAACCCAAACGTTCAAGGGCGATGCGACGACCTATGCGCTGGTGCCCGGGGCGCATGTCTTGTCGGTGATGGTGAACGGCGTGGTGCGCGAGACATTGGAATTCAACTTGCGCGGGTAAGGCGGATGGGTGGCCGCAGGCAAGGCGTGCGGGCCGTGTCACATAAGCTTCACTTTGCATGGCATGCTAATTCACATATCCATGAATTATGGAAACAGTGATTCCCAACCGTCTTGCCACACTCGGCCATCCCCAGAGGCTGGCTGTTTTCCGCCTTTTGATGCGGCGGTATCCCGATCGGGTGCCCGCCACGGAACTGGCGCGCGCGCTGGACCTGAAGCGGAACACGCTTTCGACCTATGTCAACGCACTGATGCAGGCGGGGTTGATCCAGCAGGAGCGGGTTGGAACATCGTTGCGCTATGCGATCGACATGCAGGCCGCCGGTGAGACGATCACGTATCTGACACACGAGTGCTGTAGGGATCGCCCGGAGATCTGCGCGCCGTTTGCCGCGCCGCTGGTGGCACCCCAACATGTCGGAGGACAGCCCATGACAAGCCGAACGTTCAATGTCCTGTTCATCTGCACCGGGAATTCCGCGCGCTCGATCTTTGCAGAATCGATCCTGCGCGATCTTGGCGGGGAGAGGTTCAAGGTCTATTCGGCCGGGACGCGGCCGCAGTCGGAGCTTAACCCGTTTGCGGTCGCCCTGTTGGAGCAGAAGGGCCACGATGTGTCGGGTCTGCGCGCCAAGACGATTGCGGAATTTCAGGATGGGCCGGCGCCGGAGTTCGATTTCGTGTTCACCGTCTGCGATCAGGCGGCGAACGAGGATTGCCCGGCGTGGCCCGGCCAGCCGATCAGCGCGCATTGGGGGCTTGCCGATCCGGTGAAGGTCGAAGGAACGGACGCGCAAAAGAGCCTTGCGTTTCAACAAACCTACGGCGCGTTGCGCAACCGGATCACGGCGTTTGCCGCCCTGCCGATTGCAGCGCTTGACCGGATTTCATTGCAGAAGGCCGTCGATGACATCGGCCAATCGCCCGAGGAAGGATGATTTCGAATGACTGTCTACGCGCTTAACGGCCTTGGCCGCATCGGCAAGCTTGCGTTGAAGCCCTTGTTGGCGCGCGGGGGCGAAATCGCCTGGATCAACGATGCGGTGGGCGATACCGAGATGCACGCGCATCTGTTGGAGTTCGATAGCGTTCATGGCCGCTGGGACGCGGCGTTTTCGAATGACGGCGACAGCGTGAGCATCGATGGCACGCGCCTGCCGTTCATCGGGACGCGTGATATCGCGGATCTGCCGTTGGATGATGTGGATGTGGTGATCGATTGCACGGGCGTGTTCAAGACGCAGGCCGCGCTGGCCCCCTATTTCGAAGCGGGGGCGAAGAAGGTCGTGGTGTCCGCGCCGGTGAAAGACGGGGATGCGGCGAATATCGTGTTTGGTGTCAATCACGAGGTCTATGAGCCGAACCGTCATAGCATCGTGACGGCGGCCAGTTGCACCACCAATTGCCTTGCGCCGGTGGTCAAAGTATTGCTGGAGGGGATTGGGATCAAACATGGCTCCATCACCACGATCCACGATGTCACCAACACGCAGACCATCGTCGACCGGCCTGCAAAAGACCTGCGCCGCGCACGCTCGGCGCTGAATTCGCTGATCCCCACCACCACGGGCAGTGCGACGGCGATCACGTTGATCTACCCGGAGTTGAAGGGGCGGTTGAACGGGCATGCGGTTCGGGTGCCGCTTTTGAATGCGTCGCTGACAGATTGCGTGTTCGAGGTGGCGCAAGAGACCAGTGCCGAAGAGGTCAACGCGTTGTTCAAGGCCGCGTCCGAGGGCGCGTTGCGGGGCATCTTGGGGTATGAGGCGCGGCCGTTGGTGTCGAGCGATTACACCAATGACATCAGATCAAGCATCGTGGATGGGCCGTCGACGATGGTGATCAACGGCACGCAGGTCAAGATTTACGCATGGTATGACAACGAGATGGGCTATGCGCACCGGTTGGTGGATGTGGCGTTGATGGTGGGGCAGAGCCTGTGAGCCAGGAGCGGCCCGAGGGCATGTCGGCCTATATCGCGGTGACGGCGGCCTATTGGGCGTTCATGTTGAGCGATGGGGCGTTGCGGATGCTGGTGCTGCTGCATTTCCATACGCTGGGATTTTCGCCGGTGCTGTGGGCGTATCTGTTTGTTTTGTATGAGATTGCTGGTGTGGTGACGAACCTTTGCGCGGGGTGGATCGCGGCACGGTTCGGGCTGGCATCGACGTTATACGCCGGGCTGGGGGTTCAGGTGCTGGCGCTTTTGGCGCTGTCGCAGCTTGATCCGGGGTGGGCATTGGGGGCGTCGGTTGTCTATGTGATGGTGGTGCAGGGGGCCAGTGGGGTGGCCAAGGCCCTGGCCAAGATGTCGTCCAAATCGGCGGTGAAAGTGCTGGCGCCGTCCGAGGGTGGGGCGCTGTTTCGGTGGGTCGCGCTGCTGACCGGGTCGAAGAACATGGTGAAGGGTCTGGGCTTTTTGCTTGGCGCGGGCCTTTTGGCCACCATCGGGTTCGTGTGGGCGGTGCTTAGCATGGCGGCGATCCTTGCGGTGATCCTTGTGGCGGTGCTGCTTGCGATGCCTCCGGGCCTGCCCAAGGGGCGCAGGGGCGCGAAATTCGCCGAAGTGTTCGCGAAATCGGCCAACGTCAATTGGCTCAGCGCGGCGCGCGTGTTCCTGTTCGGGGCGCGGGATGTGTGGTTCGTCGTCGGCATCCCGGTCTATTTCTACGCCGTGCTGTCGGATGGCACGACCGAGGGCAACCGCGCGGCGTTCTTCCTGATCGGGACGTTCATGGCCGTCTGGGTCATCCTTTACGGTCTGGTGCAGGCCAACGCGCCGCGCATCCTGCGGGCAAGGTCCCGGTCGGAGCCGGAGTTGATCGCCGCCGCGCGGGGGTGGGCGCTTGGGCTGGCGATTGTGCCGGCGGTTTTGACGGCGGTGGCAGTTGCCACGGACGGGCCGCAGCCTTGGGTGACGATCAGCCTTGTGGTGGGGTTGCTGGTGTTCGGGGCCATCTTCGCGATCAATTCATCGCTGCATTCCTACCTTATCCTGTCGTTTACCAAGGCCGAGCGGGTGACGATGGACGTAGGCTTCTACTATATGGCGAATGCGGCAGGCCGATTGGCGGGAACGCTTTTGTCCGGGCTGACCTATCAGGCGGGGGGGCTGCCGCTGATGCTTGGGGTTGCCACCGTGATGGTGGGACTTTCCGCAGTGATGGTCGGTTTCCTGAAGCCCGAACACGCGGCCCATCCCGCCGCATGACGCGACCCGCAGGATGTGGCCGAGATCGGCGTGCGCATGGGCGCAGGCGGTTTGCGGGCGGGGGTGGGTGGCGTGGGCGGCAGCTCTGGCTTGGCGCGGCCTGAGGAACCTGTTAGCTGCGTTTCCGATTGAAATGATCGGAATAGCCCCGCGCGATGTCGGACCCCCGCCTCAAGATCGAACATGTCTGCGCCGAATTTGATGGCCGCGAGGTCGTGTGCGGCGTCGATATCGAGGTGCGCGCGGGCGAGACGCTGTGTCTTCTGGGGCCATCGGGCTGCGGAAAATCGACAACGCTGCGCCTGATTGCGGGGATCGAGCGGCAGAGCCGGGGCCGCATCCTGGCCGATGGCGAAGTTCTGTCGGACGCGACCACACACCTGCCGCCGGAAGCGCGGGGGGTTGGCCTTATCTTTCAGGATTTCGCGCTGTTTCCGCACCTGAGCGGGGCGCAGAACGTGGGATTCGGCCTGCGCGGGGGCGGGGCGGAGACGAAAAAGCGCGTCGATGAATTGCTCGAGCGGGTGGACCTTGCGGGCTATGCCGACAAGGCCCCGCATATGTTGTCGGGCGGCGAGCAGCAGCGCGTGGCGCTGGCCCGCGCGCTTGCGCCACGGCCGCGCATCATGTTGATGGATGAGCCGTTTTCGGGGCTTGATAACCGGCTGCGCGACGGAATCCGGGACGAGACGCTGGCGCTTTTGAAGGAAGAGGGCACGGCGGTGGTGCTGGTGACGCATGAGCCGGAAGAGGCGATGCGCATGGCTGATCAGATCGCTC
>CAZPJO010000087.1:0-8984 GCA_964586895.1 uncultured Roseicyclus sp. | reverse complement strand
TGTGCACGGCGGGCACGCGGGGATTTTGCATATGGGCCACAAGGCTGATGCCCGACGCCCAGAAACGGGGGTCGGTGTCCATGCCCGGAACGCCGCGCGCGGCCATCGCCTTTTGCGCGCGCTCGCCCAACGTGCCGTAAACGGTCGAGACATTCACGCCGACCTTCTCGAACACGCGGCCGCCGCGCATGACGCTCATCAGGCCGCCACCCGCATCGCCTCCGTCATCACCCGTGCGCTTGGTTTCCGACACCTCAAACCGGCCCGCCGCCGCATCACCGCCCTGCGTGTCTTCGAGGGCCTCGAACGCCGTTACGATATCGTCACGCAGGCTGCGGAACCAATTGGAAGCGCGGGATTTGTGGTCGTCGATCAGGTCTTTCATGGGGCCGCAGTCCTTTGGCAATACTCGCTGCGGTTGTAGCAGGTCCGCGCGCGCGCTGCCATGCGTCCGATCACATCACCGCACCCATATTTTGCCCCATGTGTTGCCCGCAGGACCACATCTGCCAATTCCTTTCAGACATTGGGAAATTAACCACTCCGCCATGGATTTTGGGAATCGTTTCGCCTAGAATTGGACCCAATCGCCGCATTAGACGGCACCCGAGGCAGATAGAGCAAATCATGTTCGTACGGTTTTTTTATGCCGCCCTTCTGGGCGTTACGCTTGCGTTTGGCGGGGCTTCTGTTGGTCAGGCGGCACCTTATGCTGCCATGGTCATGGACGCCCGAAACGGCGAGGTCTTGCATTCACGCAACGCCGACACGCGGTTGCATCCCGCGTCACTGACCAAGATGATGACCATCTATATCGCGTTCGAGGCGATCCGCCTGGGTGAGATAACGCTCGACACCGAGGTCACGATTTCCGCCAATGCCGCCGCAGAGCCGCCATCGGAGCTTGGCCTGCGCTCGGGCTCGACCATCCGGTTTCGGTATCTCATCCGGGCCGCGGCGGTTCGTTCCGCCAATGATGCGGCCACAGCCATTGGCGAGGTGCTTTCCGGGTCGGAGGCGGCGTTCGCACGTCGGATGAATCGCACCGCCATCGCCCTTGGGATGACACGCACGACGTTTCGCAACGCCCATGGCCTGACCGAAGATGGCCACCTGAGCACCGCGCGCGACATGACCATGTTGGGGCGGCGGTTGGTCTACGATTATCCGCAATATTACAACCTGTTCTCGCGGATCACGGCGGATGCGGGCATTGCACAGGTGCGCAACACGAACCGCGTGGTCCTGACAGAGTATCGCGGCGCAGACGGCATCAAGACGGGTTACACGCGCGCTGCAGGCTTCAATCTTGTGGCCTCGGCGCAGCGCGGCGAGGAACGGATCATCGCCACCGTCTTTGGCGGCCGCAGCACGGCCTGGCGCAACGAGCGCGTGATGGAATTGCTTGATATGGGCTTCGAGCGGGCGCCATCGCATGTCGCGCTGCGCACACCCGCCTTGCCGACCTACACCGACGACGCCACCGCCGGGATGTCACACAGGCCACCGGGGCAGCGCGCCCCGACAACCTCGATGCGGCCCTTCATGCGGCCGGGTGGCGAGGGCCATGACGGCGTCGATGCCGATGTTCTTGCCGCGATCAACGATGCCGTTGGCGAGGCGTTGACGCAGGCGCCTGGGTCCGAGCCCGAGCCTGAGTCCGACCCCGAAATCGCCGCCGCCGTTGAGGCCGCGTTGAGCGCGGTAGCAGATGCGCCGCGCCCTGCCCCACGCCCCGAACCGCAGGCCGAGCTTGAACCAGAGGTCACGCCAGAGCCAGAGGTCGTCCCGGAACCGGAAGTCGCGTCCGAACCCACCATCCCATCGCGCCCCGCCCCGGAACCCGAGGTTGTGACACGGGCCGCGTCCACTGGATCACGCCTGTTTGGGGTGTCACTTGGGCCGCAGACAACGCACCACGCCGCCGAGCGGCTGCTGTTGCGCACGGCGCTGGCAGAGCTTGGCACCTTTGACGAGGCCTTGCGTCGGGTTGTGCACATCAGCCGTGGCTATGACGCACGTTTCGCAGGCATGACCGAAGAACAGGCGGCGCGCGCTTGTGCACGGCTGAGCGCGCGGAATGTCACTTGCGAGACGTTCGGCCCCTAAGTCCGGCGGCACAGGCCATCTGTCGCGACAGCGCCTATCGGCGTGGTTACTTGGGACGGTCGTCGTAATCGTCGCGCAGGATGCGGTGCGCGTCGCCCTCGGGATCGTCGAATTGGCCTTTGCGCAGCATCCACCAGAAAGCAACAAGGCCCGCGCCGCCCAAAAGCAGCGAAACCGGTATCAATATGCCAAGAATATCCATCAGCGCAGCCTCAGCGCATTGAGCGAGACCGTCAAGGACGATGTCGACATGGCAAGCGCGGCAATCAACGGCGAGCAGAGGCCCGCTACGGCCAAGGGCACGGCGAGCAGATTGTAGATTGTGGCGATGGTGAAATTTTCCTTGATCCGCGCACGGGCGGCCCGCGCGGTGTCCATTGCGTCGGCCACGGCCGCAAGGCTTCGTCCGGTCAGCACCATGTCCGATGCCGCGCGCGCGGCCTCCAGCGCCGAAGCTGGCGAAATCGACACATGCGCCGCTGCAAGCGCCGCCGTATCGTTCATGCCATCGCCCACCATCAAGACCTTGGCACCGTCATGCGCCAGCACTTCGATCATCGCGGCCTTGGCCTCTGGTCTGGCCTCGGCCACGCAATCCGCGATTCCGACACGGGCGCCAAATGTTTCGACCGCCGGGCCAACATCGCCCGACAGCATGAGCACCCGCAGCCCACGTGCCTTCAGCGTGCCGACCAGATCCTGCGCGCCGTCACGCAGCTGGTCGGCAAAGCGGATCGGGCGGACCGGGGCGGGGCCTATCGCAAGATAGGTTGCGGTTTCGGCCACCGGCGCGGCCCCAAGCCATCCGGCACGGCCCAAACGCACGGGCGTGTCGCCCCAGTGCGCCTCGATCCCGAAGCCCGCGATTTCGCGGATGCCGGTAAGCGGTGCGGGGCTTGCTCCGGCGGCCTTCAACCCGCCCGCAAGTGCCTGGGCCAGCGGGTGCGAAGAGCCTTCGGACAGCGCCAGGGCCACCCGCGCCTCGGTCACTGAAAGCGTATCGAGGTCGCGCGGTTCTGGCGCGCCGTCGGTCAGCGTGCCGGTCTTGTCAAAGACAACCGTATCGACCTCCGCCAACCGTTCCAGGGCGGTTCCGTTCTTGATCAAAAGACCCTTGCGGAACAACCGCGCCGAAGCCGCCGTCGTCACCGCAGGCACGGCCAGACCCAAGGCGCAGGGGCATGTGATGATCAGGACCGCCGCCGCGATGTTCAACGCAATGCGAAGGTCCATCGTGTAGAGGAACCACCCAATCGCCGCGAGCGCCGATACGATGTGCACGCCGGGCGCGTAAAGCTTGGCGGCAGCATCGGCGAGCGACGTATAATTCGAACGTCCCGCCTCGGCCACGGCAACCAGATCGCCAATGCGCGCCAATTCGGTATCGCGGCCCGCTGCGCGCACTTCGACCGTGATCGGCCCGGTCAGATTCGCCTCGCCCGCATGCACCGCATCCCCCGGCGCGGCGGCGGCGGGCAGGGTTTCGCCCGTCATGATCGAGCGATCCAATTCGGTATGCCCGTCGGTCACAAGGCCGTCGACAGGGATCCGGCCACCCGGCAGAACCCGCACCAGATCTCCGGGCCGCAGGTCGGCGGCTGCGACGGTTTCCGTGACATCGCCCATAAGGCGCAGCGCACGTGGCACTTCAAGCGCGGCCAATTCCTGAGCGGCGGAGCGTGCGTTGGCCCGTGTCCGGTGATCCAGATAACGGCCCGCCAACAGGAAGGCACAAAGCGCAATCGCCGCGTCGAAATAGGCGTGTTCACCCGACAGCATCGTCTCGTAGAGCGACGTGCCGACGGCCAGCGCGATGGCAAGCGAGATCGGGACGTCCATGTTCAAGCGCCGTGCGCGCAGGGCAGAGAAGGCCGACGCATAGAACGGCTGACCGCAGAACAAAACGGCGGGGATTGCGATCAATGCGCTGATCCAGTGCATCATGTCGCGCGTCACGCCATCGGCCCCGGACCACACCGCCACCGACAGGAGCATGACGTTCATCATTGCGAACACCGCCACCGCCAGACGCATCAGCAAGGCGCGTCCACGGGTGTCAATCTCGGTCGCGGCAA
The DNA here is from genome assembly GCA_964586895.1 of uncultured Roseicyclus sp. GTDB lineage: Bacteria > Pseudomonadota > Alphaproteobacteria > Rhodobacterales > Rhodobacteraceae > Gymnodinialimonas. Next base: position 4,800 of record CAZPJO010000087.1, on the reverse strand, counting down.
GGATGCCGGGATCAAGCTCATGCGCCTCGTAGCCGGCTTGCGCCAACGCAGCGCATAGCGTTTCGGCCTCCACCTCGGGCCCGGCTTCCACGGAGGCGCGGCGCAGCGTCAGGTTGACCCGCGCCGCCCGCACGCCCGGCTGTGCCTCCAACGCGCGTTCGACACCCGAGATACATCCGGCGCAATGGATCCCCGGCAAGGCCAGCATCAGACGCGCGTCCGGTACGGCCTTGCCCGCAACCTGCTCGGCCAGAGGCACCGCGTCACAGGCGGGGCAGGCAGAGGGATGTTGCGGATCGGCGAAGGCGGTCATGCAGGATCAATCCAGGTCAATGGTGAAGGTGATGTTGTGGCGGTAATCGGTGCCGTCGCGGGCCGTTCCGGTCAGCCGCAGACGCCAGCGCCCATCGCCGATTTCGGCCGGTGCCACCAGCATGCCATTGGCACCCCGCGTCAGGTCGAGCATCTGATCCTCGGCGCGCGTGGTCGGTCGGGTAAGAAGCGCCTCAAGCTGCGCGGGGTAGACGGGCCGCCCTGCCTCATCAACCAGCGACAGGCGAAGCTCGTCGGGGTCACTGTCGACCGATGCGTGCCACCCCAATGCGTCCTGCGCGGCGCGGCGATCATCGAATGTCTGACTGTCCGCATAGCTGGAAGAGACTTCAAGGCCCGGAAACGTGCCGACCGCCTGGCTCGCCATGTAGAGGTTTACCCCGATGATCACGCCAAATCCGCCAAAGAACATGCAGGCCACGTGCCAGCCGGTGAGTTTGCGGCCTTCTCCATCGCGTTCGACGATATCGCTCATTGTTGTCCCCTCCCGAAGAATGTCGTGTCCTGAAATGCCCGTTCTTCGGTGCCGAATTGTTCGACCCAGAAGCGGAAATCCGTGCGTTCCCGCGCGGCGGCCACATCTTCGGGACGCGCGATCACGTAGACCCGTTGCAGCAACGTTTCGTCCGCCGGGACCTCGACCATGCGATCCTGGCCCCCTTCGAGTTCGACCCGCATCACATCGTCCGAGGTCAGACCGACACGGAACACCGCGTCCGCCGCCGTCATGTTGCGGATGCGGATGTCATAGGTATTGCGCACCGAACCATCGCTGAGCGTGACGAATTGCGGGTTGCGGATCTGTGCCACGGTCATGTCGATCTCGGACCGGATGAACAGGGCGACGACCAGGCCGATCCCGATCGCGGACCAAAGAGCCGTGTAGACCATTGTGCGCGGGCGCAGGATGTGGCGCAGCACTGGCACCTTGGCGTTGCCCGCGCGTTCATTCGCCTCGTCGGTTAGGGCAATGTAGTCGATCAGGCCGCGTGGCTTGCCGACCTTGTCCATGATCTCGTCGCAGGCATCGATGCACAGCGCGCAGGTGATGCATTCCATCTGTTGCCCGTCGCGAATGTCGATGCCCATCGGGCAGACGTTCACGCAGGCCATGCAATCGATGCAATCGCCGGGCGCCTGAACCTCGGGTGCGGATGTGGCGCCGGGCTCCGTGCCCCGGATCGTCGGCCCGGCAAGGCGCGAGCTTTCGATGGCGGCCTCGGCCATGGCGCGACGCGTGCTGCCCTTGCCACGTGGCTCGCCACGCCAATCACGGTAAGCGACGGTTATGGTGCTTTCGTCCATCATGGCCGCCTGGATGCGTGGCCAAGGGCAGGCGTAGATGCAGATCTGTTCGCGGGCGAAACCGCCGAACAGGAACGTGGTCGCGGTCAGGATGCCGACGGTTGCATAGGCCACAAACGCCGCCTGCCCCGTCAGAAGATCCCGCAAAAGCGTGGGTGCATCGGCAAAGTAGAACACCCATGCGCCGCCTGTCGCGACAGCGATCAACAGCCAGACGATCCATTTCGTGACCCGCAGACGCCATTTGCGGAAATCCCATTTCGCCTTCCAAAGGCGCAGGCGCGCGTTCCGGTCCCCTTCGATCCAGCGCTCCACCGTGTAGAAAAGGTCGGTCCAGACGGTCTGCGGGCAGGTATAGCCGCACCAGACACGACCAAGTGCCGAGGTGAACAGGAATAGCCCAAGCCCCGCCATGATCAGCAGACCCGCGACGAAGTAGAATTCGTGCGGCCAGATCTCGATCCAGAAGAAGAAAAAGCGCCGGTTGCCAAGGTCCACCAGCACCGCCTGATCGGGCAATGAGGGGCCGCGATCCCAGCGGATCCAGGGGGTGATGTAGTAGATGCCAAGGGTGACAATCATGATCACCCATTTCAGGTTCCGAAACGGGCCGCTGACCCGTTTTGGAAAGATCGGCTCCTGTGCGGCATAAAGCTTTGGCGCAGCGTCTTGAGAGGCCATGGCTAGGCTGTCCTATGAGATTCTGTCTGTTCGCCTGCCCTGTCTAGGAGAGCGACCGGGCGCGCACCTTGACGTGGATCAAGTCGCTGACGGCGAAAGGTTTCGGAGGAGAGAAGGAAAGGAGCGCCAGTTCCATGGGTAAAGCGCGAACAGGACATGGAACTGGCGCAGAACCGGCAGCATTTTTGCAGCCGCCGGTGTTCGTGGTGGGCGCGGCTTATTCGCCGCCCCCGAGGCCATGGACATAGATTGCCGTGGCGTTGACTTCTGCCTCGCTGAGGCGACCGGACCATGCGGGCATCACGCCAAAGCGGGAATAGCGCACGGTTTCTTCGACCGCCTCTGCCGATCCACCGTAAAGCCAGATCGCATCGGTCAGGTTCGGGGCGCCGAGGAAACGGTCGCCATCGCCGGCATCGCCATGGCAGGCCGCGCAATTGTCGAGGAAAACGCCCTCTCCGGCGCCTGCGACTGCGACGTCATATTCATAGCCAGCCGCGTTCAAACCGTCGCCATCCGGATCGGACAGGGCCATGGCGTAGCCGACGACCTGACCGATTTCCTCATCGCTGAGGATGCCTTCGAACGCGGTCATCTCGGACCAACGGGCGTCGGGGTCATCCTCATTGCGGATGCCATGGGCGATCGTGGCCTGGATATCCTCGACCGAGCCGCCCCAAAGCCAGTCGTCATCAAGAAGGTTCGGATACCCCGCCGCCTGAACCCCGGCCGCACCGGCCCCGTGGCATTGCGAGCACCATGTGGTGAAGGTGGCTTCCCCGGCCTGCAGCGCAAAGTTGTAAAGGTCGGGCGTGTCTTCGCGATTGACGGAGGCGAGCTCAACTTCGGCCAGTTGGGTGCGAAGATCGGCGTTCATGGCATCGAAGCGGTCGATCTCGTCCGCGACTTCGCCGCGAGTCGAATAGCCCAACACGCCGGACGACGCGCCGGTGATCCCCGGCCAGGCCGGATAGAGCACGGTATAGATCACGGCCCAGATGATGGTCAGGTAGAGGCACCACAACCACCAACGCGGCAGGGGATTGTTGAACTCCTGAATGCCATCCCATTCGTGGCCGGTGGTGTCGGGATCATCGGCATGGAGGTTGGATTTGTTCTGGTCGGTCATTGCTGCGCCTCCTGCCGGGCTTCATCGCGCGCGGGTCGATCATCACCCCAAAGGGGCGCTGGCTTGTCATCATGGCGAAAGGGTATTTCGGCACTGTCGGAATGGACCCGTTTGGATCCGGGACGCAGGGCATACAAGACGAAGCCCAGGAAACTCACCACCAGAAAGATCGTGCCAATGCTTCCCGAAAGGCCGCGAAGAAATTCATAATCCATGTCCTGGCCCCTTACCGGCTTTCCTCGGGCGTGAAGGTCGAGAAATCGACCAACGTTCCGAGCATTTGGAGATAAGCGATAAGCGCATCCATTTCGGTAATCTCAGGATTGCCGTCGAAATCGCGCTGCTGCGCGCCGGGGTAGCGTTCCACCACGCCCGGGTCGCCGAAATCGGTCGCCTGTTCGATGAAGTCCGCCGAGGCCAGCTCCAGCTGTTCCTCGGTATAGGGCACGCCGACAAACGCATGCGTTGACATCAGGTCACCGATACGCTCGCCGGTCAGTTCACGATCCGCCAGGAACGCGTAGGACGGCATGATGGATTGCGGCACCACCGATTGTGGATCGACCAGGTGGTCATAATGCCACTCGTCCGAATAACGCCCCCCCACCCGGGCCAGATCCGGGCCCGTTCGCTTGGAACCCCACTGGAACGGATGGTCATACTGGCTTTCGGCGGCAAGGCTGTAGTGGCCATACCGCTCCACCTCATCGCGCATCGGGCGGATCATCTGGGAATGGCAGACGTAGCAGCCCTCCCGGATGTAGATCTCGCGTCCCGCCAGTTCGAGCGGGGCGTAGGGGCGCATGCCCTCCACATCCTCGATCGTGTTCTCCAGGTAGAACAGCGGGGCGATTTCCACGACACCGCCGACAGTGACAACTGCGAAACTGAGCGCCAGAAGGAGGGTCGCGTTGGTTTCGATTTTCTTGTGTTGGTCAAGAACACCCATGGTCCAAGCCCGCCGTATTCAGCCGGGGCAGCCGCGGACGAAGGCGCTTCGGCCTTCCGCACGGTCATCCACAGGTTCCAGGCCATGATCAGCGCACCGGAGAGGAACATCACCCCACCCAGGCCACGGACCACATACATCGGGAATTTCGCCTCGACGGTGTCTGCAAAGGAATTCACCAGGAAGCCTTGCGCATCGACTTCGCGCCACATCAGGCCTTCCATGATCCCGGTCACCCACATCGAAGCCGCGTAGAGAACGATGCCGACGGTCGCGAGCCAGAAGTGCCAGCTTACGGCGCGAAGGCTATAGAGCTTGGTGTGCCACAGCTTTGGGAACAGGTAGTAGAGCATCCCGAAGGTGATCATCCCGTTCCAGCCGAGCGCACCGGAATGCACGTGGC
>CAZPJO010000086.1:2965-8988 GCA_964586895.1 uncultured Roseicyclus sp. | reverse complement strand
CCTCGACCAATACGGGACGGCGGGAGGGGCGATGGCCCCTCAAGGGGCCGAGCGTCTCCCCGCCTCCCCGCGGCCATCACAACCCGTTCAACGGCACCTTCAAAACCGGCCGCCCGTCGCGATCCTTGGGAATATCCCCCGCGCGCATGTTCACCTGCAAAGACGGGATGATCAGCTTCGGCATCGCCAGCGTCGCGTCCCGCTCCTCGCGCACGCGGATGAACGCCTCGCGGCTCGTCCCCCCGGCCAGGTGGATGTTGCGCGCCCGCTCCTCCGCCACGCTCGTCTCCCAGGCAATCGCGCGCCCGCCGGGCCCGTAATCGTGGCAGATGAACAGCCGCATCTCATCGGGCAGGCTCAAAACCTTCTGGATGGAATCGTACAACTCCCCCGCATCGCCGCCCGGAAAATCGCAGCGCGCCGATCCGCCATCGGGCATGAACAACGTGTCCCCCACAAAGGCCGCGTTGCCCGCCACATGGACCATGCAGGCGGGCGTATGGCCGGGCGTGGCCATCGCGAAACACGTCATCGCGCCGACCTCATAGGTGTCGCCGTCGCGGAACAGCGCGTCGAATTGCGAGCCGTCGCGTTGAAACTCCGTGCCCTCGTTGAAAACCTTGCCAAAGACCTCCTGCACCTCGACGATCTTCTCGCCGATGCCGATCTTGCCGCCCAATTGTTCCTGAATATAGGGCGCCGCGGACAGGTGATCGGCATGCACATGCGTCTCGATCACCCAAGCCACCTCAAGCCCGCGTTCGCGCACAAAGGCGATGATCTCATCGGCACTTCCGTGAGTGATCCGCCCCGCCGAATAATCGATATCAAGCACCGTATCGATCACCGCGCAGGCCGGGCCATCGGGCTCCTGCACCACGTAGGAAATCGTGTTGGTGGCCTCGTCGAAAAAGCCCGTCACTTTGGGCCGCACGCTCATATCAACCGGATAATCCATCTCACCCTCCCTCACGCTGACGCCCGCCGCGCCAAAAGACCCGGACCCAGACGCGCCACCATGATACCTGCCACAAGCGCCCCGGTGAAGAGCCACACCGACGCATCGAATGCCCCCAACACCGGAAGCGCGCCGCCGGGGCAGAACCCCGCAATGCCCCAGCCCACGCCGAAGACCGCAGAACCGCCCACCAGACGCCGGTCGATCTGCCGCGCCACCGGCAGGTGAAACGCACTGTCAAACAGCGGACGATCTTTGGGCACGACCACGCGGTAACCCACCATCGTCACCGCCAGCGCGCCACCCATCACGAAGATCAGGCTCGGGTCCCAAGTGCCTGCCACGTCAAAGAAATTCACCACCTTGGCCGGGTTGCCCATGCCCGAGATCACAATGCCAAGACCAAACAGCACCCCGATCGCAAAGATCAATACCAACCGCATCGCACTCACACCCCCACCACATGGCGCACGACATAGACCGTCGCAAAACACGCCAACATGAACACGCCCGTCGCCACGATCGAACGCACCGAGAACCGCGCCATCCCGCACACCCCATGGCCCGACGTGCAACCGCCGCCGAACGTCACGCCCACGCCCACAAGGAACCCGCCGATCACAAGCATCGGCGTGCTGACCGGCACCGTGATCTCGGGCCAATCGCCCGTCGCCAGCAGATACACCGCAGGTGCGCTCACCATCCCCGCGATCATCACCCATCGCCAGGCGCCGTCCGCGCGGCTCAAAGGCATCAACGCGCCCGCCAATATCCCCGTGGCCCCCATCACGCGCCCCGCCACCGCCATCAGCAACACCGCCGCCAGCCCGATCATCGCGCCGCCCGCCAGCGACACCCATGGTGTGAACTCCGTCTCCATCGACCCTCTCCCTCGTTCAAACTCTGCCCACATAACGGGCACCTCCCCCGCTGGACAATCCCGACGCTGCGCCAAATACTCCCACCTGTCGGCAACGACCGACACCTGACCCCCACACGGGGACCAACCGGGAGAAAACCATGACCAATCGTATCGCTGCCTTCGGGGCGGCCCTGCTGGCCACAACCGCTCTGACGGCCACCACGCTGAACGCTGAAACGCTCCGTTGGGCGCGCGCCGCCGAGGCGCTCACCCTCGATCCGCATTCGCAGAACGAAGGCCCGACAACCACCCTCATGCACCAGATCTACGAACCGCTCGTGCTCAACGACATGACCGGTGCCATGGTGCCGACGCTCGCCACCGAATGGGCGCCGTCCGCCGACAACCCCAATGTCTGGGTGTTCCAGATCCGCGAAGGTGTGACCTTCCATGGCGGCGAGGCCTTTGACGCCTCCGATGTCGTCTTCTCGCTCAACCGCGCCATGACCGAGGCCTCGAACTTCAAGGAACTGCTGTCGGGCGTTGTCGAGGTCCGCGCCACGGGCGATTTCACCGTCGAGATTGAAACCGATGGCCCGAACCCGCTCCTGCCGAACAACCTCACCAACATCATGATGATGGACGAAGGCTGGAGCACTGAAAACGGCTCTGCCGCGGTGCAGGATTACGCCGCCGGCGAAGACACGTTCGCTGCACGCAACGCCAACGGAACCGGGCCTTTCGCACTCGAAAGCCGCACGCCCGACACCGAAACTGTGCTGAACGCAAACGCTGATTATTGGGGCATGGACGAATACCCGATGGACATCACGCGCATCGAATTCACCCCGATCCAGAACCCTGCCACCCGTCTGGCCGCGTTCCTTGGCGGTGAGGTGGATTTCATTCAGGACGTCCCCGTTCAGGATCTCGAACGCGTGGCCGCTGCCGATGGCATCGGCCTTCTGTCCGGCCCGCAAAACCGCGTCATCTTCTTCGGCCTGAACGTCGGCGCCGATGATCTGACACTCGACGATGTCGAGGGCGAGAACCCGTTGGCCAACCCGCTGGTGCGGCAGGCGATGAACATGGCGATCAACCGCGAAGCGATCCAGCAGATCGTGATGCGTGGCCAATCCGCGCCTGCCGGTGTGCTCTCGCCCCCGCCGGTGAACGGCTGGACCGCCGAGCTTGATGAATATCCCGCCTATGACGTCGCCGCCGCTCAGGCGCTGATGGCCGAGGCGGGCTATCCGGACGGCTTCACGATCCAACTCGACTGCCCCAACGACCGCTACGTCAATGACGAGGCGATCTGCCAGGCCGCTGTCGGAATGTTCGCCCAGATCGGGATCACCGTGAACCTTTCGGCCCTGCCCCGTGCGCAGCATTTCCCGCTGATCGCCAATCTGGAAACCGATTTCTACCTCCTGGGCTGGGGCGTTCCGACCTATGACGCGGAATACATCTTCAACTTCCTCTACCACGGTCGCGAAGAAGGTCGCGGGTCGTGGAACGGCACAAATTTCGCCGATCCCACGATGAACGAGATGATCGTGTCGCTGTCGTCCGAAACCGATCTGGACGTGCGCAATCAGACCATCGCCGATCTCTTCGCGATGGCCGAGGAAGAGCTGATCTACCTGCCGATCCACAACCAGATCCTCAATTGGGGCATCTCGGATGCGTGGTCCTCGCAGGTCGACGCTGACGATCAGGTCCTGTTCAAGTATTTCGAACTGAACTGAGGCCCCTGACATTCCAACATGCAAAATCGGCCCGGCGGTTCACATCGCCGGGCCTGCTTTATGCACCCTTCGCCGCGCCGCTTGCTGCGCCCTTTTCAAAATCGTGACGGCACGTCGCGTTTGACCCCGGTGACACGGCTCGCGCTCTGCGTGTAGGGTTTTTCCAAACGCAACCCTTGGGCGTGCCCGCCCACTGGGCCTTCCCAACAGAAAGGGACACTCCGTGAACAAGACACCCGTCGCGACCTATAGCGAGATACCCGACCGATCCCCGCAATATGCCCTTGTCGGTGAGGTTGATCTGGTGGTCGTGCGCTTCGACGATGAGGTTTCGGTGTTCTACGGGCGCTGCCTGCATCGCGGCGCCTTGATGTCGGACGGGTTTGTGCGCGGCAAGGACCTGATCTGCGGGGTGCATGATTGGGATTACCGCCTCGACACCGGCGTCTCGGCCTATGCCAACGAAGAAGTGCTGCCGAAATTCACCGCCTGGGTCGAAGGTGACGAGATCCTCGTCGATGCCGATGAAATCGCCGCCTGGGCCGAGGAAAACCCCCAACCCTTTGACCGCGACGCCTATCTGGGGCTTTACGCCGACACCTCCCACGGCACGGCGGAGGAGCCGTCGAATGGCCTGATCCAGCAATACGCCCGCGACGGCCTGTCGAAAACCGGCCACCACGGCGTTATCGACAGCATGGGCGTGCCGCGCGATGACCTGCCCACATGGGATGATATCCAGATCCTGACCGCGCAACTGGCCCGCCCGCCGTTGCTGGAAGATGTCGAGGTCGGCACCGATGTCGTGATCGGGCCGAATGCGCAAAAGCCCCTGCGCCTGAAGATCCCGCTTTTCGTGTCCGACATGTCCTTCGGGGCCCTGTCCGAGCCCGCCAAGATCGCGCTGGCCCGTGGCGCAGAGCTTGCCGGGACCGGCATCTGTTCCGGCGAAGGCGGTATGCTGCCCGAGGAACAGGCCGCCAACAGCCGCTATTTCTATGAACTCGCCTCCGCCCGCTTCGGCTTTGGCTGGGACAAACTCGACCGCGTGCAGGCGTTTCACTTCAAAGGCGGCCAAGGCGCCAAGACCGGCACCGGCGGCCACCTGCCCGGCCACAAGAACACCGGCAAGATCTCCAAGGTGCGCGACATCCCCGAAGGTGAAGATGCCATCTCGCCCGCGCGCTTCCCCGACTGGACCTCGCCCACGCAGATCAAGGCCTTCGCCGACGAGGTGCGCGACCGAACGGGTGGCATTCCCATCGGCTACAAACTCTCGGCCCAACATGTCGAACGCGATATCGACGCGGCCCTTGAGGTCGGCGTCGATTACATCATCCTCGACGGACGCGGCGGTGGCACCGGGGCCGCGCCGTTGATTTTCCGCGACAATATCTCGACCCCCACCATCCCCGCTTTGGCCCGTGCGCGGCGACACCTCGACAAACTGGGGCGCGGCGACATCACGCTGGTCATCACCGGCGGCCTGCGCACGCCCGCCGATTTCGTCAAGGCGCTGGCCCTCGGCGCGGATGCCATTGCCCTGTCGAATTCCGCCATGCAGGCCATCGGCTGCCTCGCCATGCGCGCGTGCCACACCAACAATTGCCCCGTCGGCATCGCCAGCACCAAGCCCCATCTCGCCAACCGCCTCGTGATCGAGAAATCCGCCCGTCAGCTGGCCAATTTCTTCGACGCCAGTGTCGAGCTGATGCAGGTCATGGCGCGCGCCTGCGGGCACGACCACCTGCGCGGCTTCACCCTTGATGACCTTACGACATGGAAAAAAGACATGGCTGATCTATCCGGCGTGGCCTACGGGGGCGTGCAATGAGTGCGGCCGCGATCATCATGGCCGCGCAGATCTACACCCTGATCGGCGCGGGCGTGGCCGCCCTCTTCCTGACCATCGGCATGGACCGCATCGACGAAGACGCGCGCGGGGCCTATGCGTTTCGCCCGCTCCTGATCCCAGCGATCCTTCTGATCTGGCCATTGGTCCTCTGGCGGTGGCTGCGCGAGGAAACCGGCACTGCCCGCTGGCAAGCGCGCTATTCCCCGCCCCTCGCGGCCCATGGCGTCGCCGCTGTGCTGATGGCGCTGGTCGTGATTGTCACGCTGGCCACCGCCTTTGCGATCCGCCAAAGCTGGCCCGCCGACATTGCCCCGGTCCAACTCTCCGCCCCGGAGCCCGCGCAATGAGCGTCAAATACACGCCCGTGCAATGGAACCCGTCGAAATATTGGTACGACGCAATCATGCTTGTGGGCGTCGTCGCGTTCCTGTGGGTCTTTATCTACGTGGCCCCCGGCGCGCTCAACCACGAATTCCCGGTCAACCCGCCGATCCGCAACGCCCGCGCTTTCGGGGCCTGCGCCTTTGTGATGCTGACCGTGATCCTGTGCATTGGACCCTTGGCGCGGCTCGATCGCCGGTTCTTGCCGCTGCTCTACAA
>CAZPJO010000086.1:0-2955 GCA_964586895.1 uncultured Roseicyclus sp. | reverse complement strand
GCCCTCAGCCATGCCTATTTCGTCCTCGGCTGGTACTTCTCCTTCCGGCAAGGCACCACCCAATGGGAGGCCGTGCTGTCCTCGAACACAAGCTACGGACAGGTGCTCGGCTTCCCGTTCGAAGCGCTGGGGATCTTCGCCCTGATCTGCCTGCTGCTGCTCGCCGTGACCAGCCATGATTTCTGGCTCAAATTCCTCACCCCGCCGGTGTGGAAGGGCCTGCATTTCCTGATCTATCCGGCCTATGCCGCCGTCGTGGGCCATGTAGCACTTGGCGCGTTCCAATCGCGCGACAACGATACGCTGGCCGTGATCTTCACCGCCGGTGCCATGCTTGTCGCCGCCCTCCATTGCCTCGCCGCCCTGCGCGAACGCGTCAAGACGCCCACCGCCACCGACTGGGTCGAAGTCGCCCCCGCCGCCGACATTGCCGAAGGCCGCGCCAAAATCGCGATCCTGCCCGGCGGCGACCGGGTCGCCGTGTTCCGCCACGAAGGCATGCTGTCGGCCATCTCCAACGCCTGCGCGCATCAAAACGGGCCCCTTGGTGAAGGCCGCATTCTCGATTGCCTCGTCACCTGCCCGTGGCACGGCTTCCAATACGATGTCCGCACCGGCCGCTCGCCCGCGCCTTTCACCGAAACCGTGCCGACCTACCGGGTGAAGCTCGACGGCGGCACGGTCTTCGTCGATCCCACCCCCAACGCCCCCGGCACCCCCGTCGACCCCCTGCCTGCCCCAAACCCCGAGGCCGCGCCATGACTTCCCCCAAAGACGACACGCCGTTCTTCGTCGGCTACCTCGCCACGCCGCCAGGCCTGCGCCTGTTTCTCACTGCGCTCAGCCTTGCCCTGATGCTCGGCGCGGCTGGCCTCGCCTATGCCCTCGCGCTCACGCAAGATGATCCCGGCGACGGCCGCCTGCGCTTCGACTTCGGCCAGCAGACCGTTTTGGGCGTTCTGGAACTCACGCCCGCCCCCATCCTGCACGTCACCCAAGGCACCGACGCGATCCCCGCTGGCCACACCCTGATGCTGTCGGGTCAGGGCAAGAACGGCGCCGTTGACCGCGCGCGCGCCCTCGACGGGCAACTCGTCTCGGCCACGGGCATCCTCCTGCAACGCGGCGATCTAGACATGCTTCAACTCAATGGCGGCAACAATTTCCGTGCCGCCGAGGATCAACCCACGCCCCTGCCGGACATCCCCGACCCCGTCCCCCTTGGCCGCTGGCAGATCACCGGCGAGATTTGCGATGGCAAGTGTCAGGCCGGGGCCATGCGTCCGGGCAATGGCATCGCGCACCGCGCCTGCGCCAACCTGTGCATCGTGGGCGGCGTGCCGCCCGTCTTCGTCTCCACCCAACCCGTCGAGGGCGAGGATTTCCTGCTGATCACCGGGGTGGGCGACGACGTCCTGCCGCCCGCACTTTTCGATTACGTCGGCCTCTACGTGACATTGGAAGGTGACGTGGCGCGCCATGGCGATCTGCTGGTGCTGACCGTGGACACCGATACCGTGGTGCTGGCCCAATGATCCGCAGCCCATTCATACGCCGTGTTGTCTTCCTCAGCCTCTCCGCGCTGATGGCCGCGATCTTCTACTATACCTCGCGCTTCTACGACCTGCGCCTGTGGGACCGTGACGGCCTTTTCGGCATCGACGCGCTGGTGCCTCAAGGCGGCCTGCTCGCCCGCTGGCTGCGCGGCACCGATGCTGCCCCGTTCGAGTTGTTGATCTGGGTCGGCGCAATCTTCGTCAGCCTCACCCTGCTCCAGAAACTCTTCGACGCCCTCGGCCCGAAGGACGATGACCCCGACTGACAAGGTCACGCGACTGACCCCGCATTTCCGCCCTGCCTCCCGCACCTTGATCCACCTCAAGGCCCGCTGTCCGTTCCTCTGCCATACTTGCAGGCGCAACCAACTGCGCGAGCAACCCCAGGAGGACACCCCATGTTCAAGACCATCATCGCCCCTGTCGACGGCTCCGACCCCGCCAAACATGCGCTCGCCAAGGCGTGCGATCTGGCCAAGACCTTCGGGGCCGAATTGCACCTGGTGCACACGCCCCAGGTCGACACCACCATCATCGCGGTCGGCTATTCGGTCGTGGAATTGCCCCTGACCCAGGAAAAGATCGAAGAGGCCGGCGCAAAGGTCATGGAAGACGCCGTTGCCTTGGCGAAAGAGGCCGGGATCACCCCTGCCTCCACCACCACCATGGCAGGCGATCCCACCGATACGATCCTGCACATCGCCAAGCTCAACGATGCCGATCTGATCGTGATGGGCCGCCGGGGCCTCGGATCGGTGGCCAGCCTGTTCCTCGGCTCAGTCAGTCAGAAGGTCGGGCATGGTGCCGAATGCTCTGTGCTGACGGTGCACTGAGCATACCCGCGTGACGGGTGCGCGGCTCACGAACCCGTGAGGCCGCGCACGGGGCGCTTCAAGGGTTAAGAAAGGGTAAAGAAAAAGATCTTTCTTGCTTTATTTCAGTGACATAACCCCGCTTCTCACGCGTGAGCAGACGGGGCTTACCGACTCAAGCCTGCCCCCGCACATCTCCGTGACTTCCCCAATCGCCCTGCTATGCTCGCCCCCAAGCGGCAGCCGGGCCGCGTCAAAAATGAACCTCTGGGGAGAGATCTTATGAACCGTCTTCTGACCGCCAGCGTCCTTGCGCTGGCCACCGCCTTGCCCGCGCAGGCCGAAACCTTCCGATGGGCCGCCACAACCGACCCGCAAACCATGGACCCCCACGCCGTCAGCTCCGCGCCGGTTCTGGGCTTTCTCAACAACGTCTACGAGGGCCTCGTGCGCCGCGGCCGCGACATGGCCATCGAAGGCGCCCTCGCGACAAGCTGGGAGCCGCTCCCCGAAGGCGCGGGCTGGCGCTTCAACCTGCGCGAAGGCGTCACCTTCCATGGCGGCGAGACCTTCACCGCCGAGGACGT
>CAZPJO010000085.1:0-9049 GCA_964586895.1 uncultured Roseicyclus sp. | reverse complement strand
TCCATAATCGGCCCAAGAGCCTAGGAAGTCGATATGAAGAGGTTGATCCATCGAATGAACCAAACCGCCCACATATCTCTTCGAAATCTATCAATGTCAAAGAGCGAGAGACAAAAATCTACCGACTGCGCTGTAACTTTTAGCGCGGCCCGCTTCAATCTACCTCAATTTTGTTTGCCTCCCGCACCGTCTACCTATTGGCGTCCGGCCCGTTTGGCGTCCCGTTGGAGCATGTCTGCGCCGCCGGTGAGGGGGTATCTACGGTTTGGTGCTGGGACCCGCAAGTGGTTTTTTTCATAAAGATGCCATTTTTTGCGCTATTGGGTTGATAGCCCTTATTTTATTGGTTTTTTTGTATGAAAAAAACTGTCCAGATGGTCAGAAACCATGATTTTGGGGGCTTTGATGGGCGACTCAACCTGGCCTGAATGCGGGTCTTTGGGGGGTGTCTTGTAGTTATCCACCAACCTATCCCCAGATGTAGCCTTATCGGGGGACCAAAAGCACAGACTCACCCCCGAGTCAGGCGACTCGCCTGCGCGCCGAACGGAATCGAGTCGCCAGAAGCGCCAAGGTAACGGCGAGGTAGATCAACGGCTCCAGTTGGAAGCCCTTGGCAAGCCAGATCCAGTGTACTGCCCCAAGCACTGCCGCGGGATAGACAAGGCGGTGGAGCTTGCGCCACGCCGCGGCACCCATCTTGCGAACGCTCAGGTTGTTTGAGGTCAGCCCCAACGGGATCAGCAACACAAACCCCGCCATTCCGATGGTCACGTAGGGCCGTTCAACGATGTCCGCCCATATCCGCGACAGCGATTGCACGTCGAGGACGGACCAGACGAGGAAATGCGCCAGCACAAAGAAGAAGGCGAGCACACCGATCGCGCGGCGCCAACACATCAGGTTCAATCCGCCATACTGGCGCAACGGCGTGACGGCCAACCCGACAAGGATCAGTTGGAACGCCATCTTGCCATATCTGTGCTCAAGCGCTTCGATGGGCTCAACGCCGAGGCCCCCAGTGGCTCCAAGATAGAACAGCCAGGCCCCGTAGGCGCCGCCTGCCAGATAGAGCACCCAACCCGGCACTTTGCGTATGAACTGGTTCAACATGGTGATCATGGGGTGGGCCGACCTTGGCTTTCATATCCGTCATTGATGGCGCCGGTTGCCTCGCGGGCGGAGATCAGGCTCTGTAATCCCGCCTGACCGACGATTCTCTTATGGGACCGATCTCGTTACATTGGTTTGGGGAAAAACTCCGGCCACCGCGCGATCCGCAAAGAACCAGTTTGGCATCGGGATGCAGTCGGTCCTGTGCACCATGTGCACGCAATCGCCAGCGCTCCGGGCGCCAACCCCTGCCGCCCGCGCTTCATCAGAAGTTCGCCTCAAGATCCATGCCCTCATACAGGCTTGCGACCTCTTCTTCATAGCCGTTGAACATGGCCGTCGGTTCCCGGCGCGCGAACAAGCCGCCTCCGATGCGCCGCTCGGTGGCCTGACTCCAACGGGGGTGATCCACATTGGGGTTCACGTTGCTGTAAAAGCCGTATTCCCGCGGGTTGGCGACATTCCAGCTTGCGTGGGGCTCTTCGTCGGTCAACGTGATCCTCACGATAC
Organism: uncultured Roseicyclus sp.; assembly: GCA_964586895.1. GTDB lineage: Bacteria > Pseudomonadota > Alphaproteobacteria > Rhodobacterales > Rhodobacteraceae > Gymnodinialimonas. Next base: position 7,426 of record CAZPJO010000085.1, on the reverse strand, counting down.
TCTTGATCGATTTGAAGCCATACTTCCACGGCACCACCAAACGCATCGGTGCGCCGTTCTGGTTCGGAATATCGCGGCCATAGATGCCCGTCGCCATGATGGTCAGCGGATGCATCGCCTCGTCCAGGCGCAGCCCCTCGCGATAGGGCCAGTTCAGGACCGGCACGCGCACGCCCGGCATTTCGTCGGGTCGGTTTGCGGTTTCAAAGGCGACGTAGCGCGCGCCGTCCTGCACGCCGACGCGGTTCAGCAGATCGGCCAATTCAAAGCCGTTCCACGGGATGACCATCGACCACGCCTCGACACAGCGCAGGCGATAGATGCGTTCCTCGACCTCGACCCCGGCCATGATGTCTTCAAAGGAATAGGTTCCGGGGTTGTCGACCATGCCGTCGATCTCGACTGCCCAGGGCGATGTTGTCAGAGTATGCGCATTGCGCGCCGGGTCTTCCTTGCCGGTGCCGAATTCATAGTAGTTGTTGTAGGTCGTGATCTCTTCCCACGTGTTGGGCTCAGACACCTCTTGCGCTTGCGCCTGTCCACCGATCAGACCGGCCCCCAAAAGCGCACCCGTGCCCGCCATGATCTGACGACGGCTCAGGAACAGATGTTCCGGCGTGACGTCATCCCACGTCAGTTTGGATTGGTAGCGGCGGGCCATACGGCTGTCTCCTCGTCCATTGGTTGGGGGTATATGGGCTATCACTCCCACATTTCCCAAGCGCTGACACCATATATCACGAAATGGTTAGTGTCGCGTGAAGCCATCCTCAGCCCCTGCAATCCTACTCGGCCGCCATCGGAAACAGCCGATCCATCGGCAGGCTGCTGCCATCGGGCTGCACCAGCCGCACATGTTTGCGCCGCATCAACCTTGGCTCACCCACCCCAACAGAATGCGCGATCACCTCGACTTCTTTCACGAGGTTGAGGACGTAATTCGCCACGCGCTTGTCCTTGTCTTCCACCACCAGACCCTCCTGAAACCTCGGGTCGTGGGTGGTGATACCGGTCGGGCAAGTGTTCTTGTGGCACTTCAACGCCTGGATACAGCCAAGCGCAAACATGAAGCCGCGCGCGGAAACGACGAAATCCGCGCCGGCCGCCAAGGCCCAGGCCACGTCCCCGGGGTTCACCAACTTGCCGCTGGCCACGATCCGGATCCGATCCTTCAAGCCCGCCCGGTTGCGCAGGTCGGTCAGGATCGGCAACGCCTCGCGGATCGACATGCCCACAAGATCCATCAACGGCATCGGCGCCGCCCCCGTGCCGCCTTCACCCCCGTCAAGCGTGATGAAATCGGGCGCGCTTTGATCGCCGCGTGCTTTGATCGCTTCGAACAGGTTGGTGAAGACCTCCGGATCGCCCATCACCGTCTTGATCCCAACCGGCTTGCCCGTGACGTTCCGGATATGGCCAATCAGGTCGAGCAATTCGTCCGCGTTTCCGGCCTCGCGATGGCGGTTCGGGCTGATCCCGTCGCTGCCTTTCGGAAGGCCCCGGATGTCGGCGATCTCATCGGTGATCTTTGCGGCGGGAAGGATGCCCCCCTTTCCCGGCTTCGCCCCCTGCGCCAACTTCACTTCGAACATGCGCACAGTGTCATGCGCCGCCATCTCGCGCAGCTTGTCGTCACTGAGGTTACCCTGCGCATCGCGCACCCCGTATTTGGCCGTGCCAATCTGAAAGATCACATCGCACCCGCCTTCCAGGTGATAGGGGCTCAAGCCACCCTCGCCGGTGTTCATCCACGACCCCGCCATCCGACACCCCCGCGACAGCGCCCGAACCGCGGGCTTTGAGATCGCGCCGTAGCTCATGCCGGACAGATTGAAGAAAGAGGGGGCATTATAAGGAGTCGCCGCATGCGGCCCGATCAGAAGCGGCTCGGAGCTTGCGAATTGATCGTCGAGTGGTGGAAACGCCGCCGGCACAAACAAAGGTGTGCCAACCACCGTGATGTTGCGGGTCGAGCCGAACGGCAGGGTCGAGGATTTCCCTTCCGCCGCGTGCTTCACATATTCACGCTGCGCCCGGTTGAATGGCAATTCCTCGCGGTCCATCGCAAAGAAATACTGCCGGAAGAACTCTCCCAGCGTGCTGAACAATCCCCGGAACCGCCCAAGAACCGGATAATTGCGCCGAATTGCATCGGCCTTCTGTGTGCGATCGATCACGAACAACACCACCGCGATAAGGACGACGACGCCGATCACCAGCCAAAAGGCATAGGCCATTGCCTCCAGAAACACACTGACCTGTTCCATGCCCATGAAATCCATCATCAATGCGCCTCCTCAAACCGCTGGCAACATCATGGTCATCGCGCGGGAAACGGCAACTGGCGATCCGCTTTTCGAAATATTCGTTAACAAATCATCACGTGATGTCACGCCAACGTGATTGGAACGCCGATTGCGCCCCCGCTTAGGCGCGGCGGCCCTTACGTCAAGGTGCAAGGCTCGGAAAATGTCGTGTTGAAATTCTGACGCCGTGGGACATTTTCCCACTTACCGCCGGAGCCGTTCCGGTGATGTGTCGCGCCGTACCGTGCCCGACGCTCCATTCGACAACGCAAAGGACATACATCATGCGCAACGCACTGCTTGCCCTTACTGCCGCCACCGCCCTTGCATCCCCTGCTTTCGCAGATGGCCATTCCAACACCATCGTCGATGTCGCCACCGAAGCGGGCGCATTCACCACGCTTCTGGCCGCTGCCGAAGCTGCCGGTCTTGTGGAGACATTGTCGGGCGAGGGTCCGCTGACGGTGTTCGCCCCGACCGACGACGCCTTCGCCGCGCTGCCCGAAGGCACAGTGGCCGGCCTGCTCGAAGACACCGATGCCCTGACCGCGATCCTGACATATCACGTCGTGCCCGGCGCCGTGATGTCCGGTGACCTGAGCGACGGCATGACCGCCACGACCGTGAACGGCGCCGACGTCACCATCACCATCGGCGACAGCGTCATGGTCAATGACGCGACCGTCGTGACCCCGGATATCGAAGCCTCCAATGGCGTTATCCACGTCATCGACAGCGTTATCCTGCCGCCGCAGTAAACCACACCCACAACACCAAAAGGGGGCAGGCGATCCGCCCCCTTCATTCAACTCAACACAACCAAAACGAAAAGGGAGGGACCATTATGGACCGTCGTCAATTCATCACCAAAACCGCAGGCCTCGTCGCAGCAGCACCGCTTGCAGGCCTCGCCACCTCACTGCCCGCGCGCGCCGTCACCGGTTCGTCGAATATCGTCGAACTTGCCGTCGCAACCCCCGATCTCTCGACGCTTGTGACCGCCGTGCAGGCCGCGGGTCTGGTCGACACGCTTGCGTCGCCGGGCAACTTCACCGTCTTCGCGCCGACCAACCGCGCCTTTGCCCACCTGCCCGCCGGGACGCTTGACGCCCTGCTGGCCGATATCCCGGCACTGACCAATGTGCTGACGTATCACGTCTCGCCCGATTATTACCCCGCCTCCCAGTTCGTGGGTCAGCACGGTGCAGTGCACCGCACCGTGCAGGGTCAGGCGATCCGCGTCGATGGCCGCAGCGGCACTGTCGTTCTGAACGGCAACACCCGCGTGACCACGGCAGATGTCTTCGCCTCCAATGGTGTTGTGCACATCATCGATGCGGTTCTGCTGCCGCATTGATCCGCTGACAATCGGGGCCCACCCGTCCCTTCGGGCCCTGATCGCCCCCCGCGACTGTCTACTCACGCGGGGGGTTTTTCTTGTCCAGGCCGCGCCCATGGCGTTCACTGCGCCCGGGCAGATCACCACGGAAGGGCGCATCCCATGAAAACGGCATTGGTCAGCGGCGCGGCGCGCGGCATCGGGTTGGCGACAACGGATGCGTTCCTGTCGGACGGGTGGCGCGTGGCGATGGTGGATTGGGACGCGGACGAACTAAAGGGCGCGGCCGCTACGCGTGACAATGTGCTGGCCCTGCCCCATGACATCTCGAATCCGCAGCAGGTGAACGCCACCATCCGTGAAAGCCTTGCCACGTTCGGGCGCATCGACGCCTTGGTCAACAACGCGGGCATTGCGGATTTCGGCCCCATCGAAGAAACCGATTTCGAGCGCTGGCGGCGGGTCATGTCGATCAACCTCGACGGCACGTTCCTGATGAGTCAGGCCGCCACGCCCGCGTTGAAGGACACGCGCGGCGCGATTGTGAACATCGCGTCGATCTCGGGGCTGCGGGCGTCGACACTGCGGGTGGCCTACGGCACCTCGAAAGCCGCCGTGATCGCCCTGACGCAGCAGCAGGCCGTGGAGCTGGGGGAATACGGGATCCGCTGCAATGCCGTGGCGCCGGGGCCGGTGCGCACAAAGCTGGCGATGGCGGTACATACCACCGACAACATCGCGGCCTATCACGATGCGCTGCCGCTGAACCGATACGGAACCGAGGCGGAGCTTGCGGGGGCGATCGTATTCCTGTGCTCGGACAAGGCGAGCTATATCACCGGGCAGACGCTGGCCGTGGATGGCGGGTTCGAGGCGACGGGGATCGGGCTTCCGGCTTTGCGGGATTGAGGCGTTTGTGCACGCGTGCACAAAGGGTTTAAGTCTTTGAATTAAATGTTCTTTTCGTTCTTTGTTAACGTTTCGATAACCATGTTTCACGCAGGCTTGGCCACCGGACCGCAAGGCCCGGCGGCCTTCATTGCCCACCTGGCTTCAAGCCATCGCCGTCGCCTCGATCTCGAACATCAGCCCCGGAATGGCCAGCCGCTCCACGCCCAGCAGGGTCATCGGCGGGCGCACCTGGTGCGGGCCGAAGCGCATGCCCATCAGGTCGAAGTTCTTCAACGCCTCGTCGACATCGGTGGCGTAGACACCCAGCCGGGTCACGTCGGCCAGCGTCATGCCCGCGCCTGCCAGAACAGCCTCCAGATTATCCAGCGCCAACGCTATCTGGCCGCGCATATCGCCGCCGTGTTGCGGCGCGCCGTGTTCGTCGACTGCCGTTTGCCCGGCGCAGATGACCTGCCGCGTGGCGCCTTCGATGATCTCGGCCTGATTGAAGCCCATCGCGATCGACCAATCCCAGGGGTTCACTGCTGTGCGTTCCATCGTCTCAACTCCTTCATGTTTTGGTTGCTGAAATCGGTCTAAGGCTTAACAGTGCCAAAATGTGTCACTATTAATGCCATGGCCGAAAAATGAACCCACGCCTCCGACATGACGCCATCGTCCGAAGCCTGCGCCGCAACGGGACCACGACCATTGACGCGCTTGCCGCAGAGGTGGGCGCATCCCGGCGCACGGTGCTGCGCGATATCTGCGCGCTGCGCGACGAGGGATTCGTGATCCATTCCGATGTCGGGCGCGGTGGCGGGCTACAGCTTGACCCGACCTCGGTGCAGACCAACGCGCGGCTGAGCGTGACAGAAGTCTTCGCGTTGCTGATCAGCGTGGCGGCGATGCGGGCGGTGGGGAACCTGCCGTTCGGCGGGCTGGCCGACGCGGGGCTGGCCAAGATCGAACGGGCGCTGCCCCGCGACAAGGTCCGCGACCTGCGCGCGTTTCTGGATTGTCTGCATGTCGGGCAAGTGTCGCCATCGCAGGATCTGTCGGATGTGGGCGCGATGGACGACGATCTGCTGCCCGCGTTCGAGGCGGCGTTTCTGGGGCGGCAGATGATCCGGTTCGGCTATCGCGACGCGAAGGGCCGCGTGACCGCCCGCACGGTAGAGCCTCAGGCGATGCTGATCCTGCCACCGCTTTGGTATCTGGTGGCGTGGGACCCGGGTCGCGCGGATTTCCGTCATTTTCGGATGGACCGGATCAGCGCACCGGAGGCGATGGAGGGCACAACATTCCGACGGCGGCATGTGCCGTTTGAAGGCGACGTGCGATCATATCGCGGGCTCGCGGCGCAGGATCACTCCCACCCATAAGCTTCCAGCCAACGTTGATCGAGCAGGAAATCGACCAGCAAGCGTGCAAGGCTGTCGCGGCCTGCATTGGCGGGGTAGACGGCGAAGACTTCCACCGGTTTCAGCCGACGCTCGGGCAGGATCTGCACCAGACGGCCCGCGCGGAAATCCTCCATCACCAGCGGCAAGGTCTCGATCATGAAGCCAAGACCGGCCTCGGTGAAGGTGCGCGCCATGGTGAAATTGTCGAAGGATTGGACCACGCGCGGCGCGCGGTCGGGCACCTCACCATCGTCGGACGTCGCCGCCACCGCCCAGGGCACGGGCAGGTATTCGATCAGCCCCCAATCGGCCAGATCGTCGATATGGCGCGGAACGGGCCGGGCGCGTGCATAGTCGGGGCTACAGAACATGCACAGCCGGACCTGACCCAATCTGCGGGCGCGATAGCTGCTGTCGTCCAGCCCGGTCGACGTGCCCCGGATTGCGACGTCGAAGCCAGACCCTTCCAGCGGCACGCGCGTGTCGGAGAATTGAATGTCGAGCTGGATGTCGGGGTAGGCGCGGGCAAAGCGGGTCCAGAGCTCGGAATACGGAAAATGGGCGGTCGCGGTATTGCAGGTCAGGCGCAGGCGGCCGGCCGGGTTGCGTTTGCGGCGTTCCAGCGCGGCAAGGCCTTCTTCGGCGGCAACGCTCATCCGTTGGCTTGCGTTCAGCAGGTCGCGGCCCGCATCGGTCAGGGACATGCGCCGGGTCGAGCGGTACAGGAGCGGCACGCCAAGCTGCGCCTCGAATTGCGAGATGTGGTGACTGACCACCGAGGGCGACAGGTTCAAGTGGGCGGCAGCGGCGCGGAATGATCCGGCCTCGGCCACCGCCTGAAAGATCGCCATCATGCGCAGCTTGTCGATCATCGTGTGGCGCGCCCGATTGTTCGATTTGATAGGATAATGAAACCAACACTGCGGGGATTATGCGAACAATGCAACTGCGCGATGGTCGGGGGGCGAACAAAAGACTTCAACACCGAAAGGAATTTCAATGCCCCTCATGGTTTCCATCGCCCGCATCGCAGACCTGCCCAACCCCCGCCAGATGGAGGAGTACCGCGCCGATCACGCGCGTCTGTTCGGTCAATATGCCGACCTGCCCAAAATGCTTCCCGATCAAAAGGATCCCAATCAGGTCGCCGTCGTCGCCGAGATCCACGATCTCGACGGCCTGCGCGCCGCGTCCCGCACGCCCGAGGGCGACGCGATGATGCGCAAATGGGGCTTTATCGAGCAGCTTTCGGTTTTCGTGGAGGAGGTGTGATGGGCTGGGTCGAGACATGGATCGAACGGATGGTCGCGCATTTTGATGTGCCGATGCGCATGGACGATGGCCCGCGCGGCGCACCGAGAGCGATGATGGGCGAGCGCGAGATGCTGCATCGGCGGTACGGGCGGTGAGGCCAAGGTTGGCGATAGGTAAAAACATCGGCTTTGTGCGGGTTGATTTGGGAAAAGCTATCGCTGGCGTGGGTT
>CAZPJO010000084.1:0-9171 GCA_964586895.1 uncultured Roseicyclus sp. | reverse complement strand
GTTATAGGCAAAGGCCCACCCGAGGTTCTGGCGAATGTTGCACAGGGTCGCGCCCGAGATTTCATGTGCATTCACAACCGCCGACAAATCGCCTGACATCAAGATCACATCCGCCGCCTCGACCGCCACATCCGTGCCCGTGCCAATCGCCACGCCGATATCCGCATGGGCCAGCGCGGGGGCATCATTGATCCCGTCGCCCACGAAAGCCACTGTTTTCCCGCCCACGCGCAAGCGGTCGACGGCCGCGATCTTGCCCTCGGGCAGCACCCCGGCCACCACGTCGTCGATGCCGATCTGTGCTGCGATGGCGCGCGCCGTGGCGTTGCGGTCGCCGGTGATCATGGCCACGCGCAGGCCGCGCGCCTGCAACGCCCGCACGGCGGCGGCACTGGTCGGCTTGACCGCATCGGCCACCGCGAATTGCGCGGCAATGGCCCCATCGACGGCCATGTACAGCACCGTCTTGCCCTGCGCGGCGCGGGCCTCTGCCGCGCCTTCCATATCCCCCAACGTGATCCCTTCGCGCCGCATCAGGCGCTCGGCCCCGATCAGGATGGCATGCCCACCGACCTGCGCGCGCACGCCATAACCCGGCGTCGCCTCGAAGGCCGATGGCTCGCGCAGGGCCACGCCCTCGGCCCGCGCGGCGCGCACGATCGCCTCGGCCACCGGATGCTCGGCCCGCGCCTCGACCGAGGCGGCCAGCGCCAGCAATTGCGCGCGATCGCCCCCGTTCACCAGATCCAGATCTGTCAATTCCGGGCGTCCCTCGGTCAAGGTGCCGGTTTTGTCGAACGCCACGACATCGGCATCCGACAGGCGTTGCAAGGCATCGCCCCTGCGGAACAACACACCCATCTCGGCAGCACGCCCGGTGCCCACCATGATCGACGTCGGCGTCGCCAGGCCCATTGCGCAAGGGCACGCGATGATCAGGACCGAGACCCCGGCCACCAACGCGAAACTCAACGCCGGGTCCGGCCCGACCACCAACCACACCAACACGGTCAAAAGCGCCAGCGCCATCACCGCAGGCACGAACCACATCGTCACCCGGTCCACCAACGCCTGGATCGGCAGTTTCGCCCCCTGCGCCTCCTGCACCATGCGGATGATCTGGGCCAAGGCCGTGTCCGCGCCCACACGCGTCGCGCGGTATCGGAACCCGCCCGCGCCGTTCACCGTACCGCCCGTGACGGTATCGCCGGAGGCTTTGTCGACGGGGATCGGCTCTCCGGTGATCATGCTTTCGTCGACATGGCTGGTGCCGTCGATGACCTCGCCATCCACGGCGATCCTTTCGCCGGGACGCGCGATCACGATGTCACCGACGCGCACGACGTCAACGGCGATATCGGTGGGCCGGCCGTCGCGCTCCACCCGCGCCTCGCGCACCTGAATGCCGATCAGTCGCTGGATCGCGGCACCGGTGCGGCCCTTGGCCCGCGCCTCGAGATATCGGCCAACCAGGATCAGCGTCACGATCACCGCCGCCGCCTCATAATAGACCGCCCGCGCGATTTCGGGCAGCACCCAAGGCGCAAACGTCGCCACCAGCGAAAACCCATATGCCGCCAGCGTGCCCACCGCGACAAGGCTGTTCATGTCCGGCGCGCCCTTGGCCAGCGCGGGCAGGCCCCTGGCGTAGAACCCCCGGCCCGGCCCAAGCAACACGGCCGTCGTCAACGCAAACTGGATCAGCCAGCTTACCTGATGTCCAATCGTCGCCTCGATCACCGCGTGCATCCCGGGGATCATATGCGCCCCCATCTCCAGCATGAAAACCGGCAGGCTCAAGACCACGGCCCACCACATCCGGCGTTCGGCCGCGTCGGCCTCCTGCGCCTTGCGCGCGCCTTGATCCGCCGGCACATCGGGCCGCTCAAGCGCGCCTGGATAGCCCGCCTGCGTCACCGCATCGGCCAGCGCCTGTGGCGCGACCACGCCCTCCAGAACCTGCACGTTGGCGGCTTCCGAGGCCAGGTTGACCGACGCCTCCACCACCCCCGGCACCGCCGCCAGCGCGCGCACGGCCCGGCCCACGCACGCGGCGCAGGACAGGTTGCCAAGGCTGAGACGGATCGCCTGCACCCGCGCCGGATACCCCGCCGCCTCCAGGTGCTGCGCCGCCGCCCCAAGCACGTCGGGCCCTTCGGCCTCGAACGTCGCCCGTTCGGTCGCAAGGTTGACCTGCACCGCGCCGATCCCCGGCACATCCGACAACGCCTTTTCCGCCCGCCCGACGCAGGACGCGCAGTTCAATCCCTCAAGGCTCAACCCGTAGCGTGCCATGATCCTCTTTCCCCAGCGGAGCCGGACCCAACTGGCCCGGACCAGCATTATATGAGGGTTCCATCAACTGGAAGGTCAAGGGACATCGCCACATCCCTCCCGCACAATCAAACAGGGCACATTTGCCATCCGCCACCGCTTGCCCCTATCTGGGCGCGACGTCTGGGCAAAAACGGGGGCACCCGGTGACAACCTATCTCGGGATCGACATCGGCACCTCCGCCGTGAAACTCTGCGTGGCCGATAGCGCGGGCGTGGTGCGAGCGACGACCGATGCGGCGCTGAGCGTGCAAACCCCGTTCCCCGGCGCCAGCGAACAGGACCCGCAGGCGTGGATTTCCGCGCTGCGCACCGCTGCCGCCAAGCTGCCCCCGGATATCCGCGCAGAGGTCGGGGCCATCGGCCTGTCGGGCCAGATGCACGGCGCGGTCCTTCTCGACGCAGCACTGGACCCGATCCGCCCCGCGATCCTCTGGAACGATAGCCGCGCTGATGCGCAATGCGCCACACTGGCCGCCCGCGTGCCTGATATCGGCCACCTCTCGGGCGTGCCGCCGATGCCCGGCTTCACCGCGCCCAAGCTGCTGTGGCTGTCCGAGCATGCGGCGCAGGATCACGCGCGCATCGCCCATGTGCTAATGCCCAAGGATTACATCGGGCATTGCCTGCACGGCGCGCTGTCTACCGACCCGTCGGACGCCGCCGGAACCTCCTGGTTCGATCAGGCCGCGCGCGCCTGGTCCCCCACGCTTTGCACCGCCTCCGCCACCGATCCCGCGTGGCTCCCCGAGGTCCTGGACGGCACCGCCATCGCCGGGCATCTCACACCACAAGCCGCCGCCACCCTTGGCCTGCGCGCGGGCATTCCCGTGGCCACCGGCGCGGGCGACGCGGCCGCGGGCGCGGTTGGCATCGGCGCGGTGGAGCCCGGCGATGGCTTCATCTCACTTGGCACATCGGGGCAGCTTTTCGTGACCACCGACACCTACCGCCCCAACCCCGCAAGCCGCATCCACGCCTATGCGCACACCTTGCCGAACCGCTATTTTCAGATGGCCGCGATGCTCAACGGCGCGCGGCCCATGGCGTGGTTGGCAGACATCTTCCCCCGCCCCCGCGCCGCGCGGCGCCCCCCCCCCCCCCCCGCCCCCCCCGGCCCCCTGTTCCTGCCCTACCTCACCGGCGAACGCACACCCCATGGCGACGCCGATATCCGCGCGGGCTTCTGGGGTCTGGACGAGGGCACCACCCACGGCACCCTCATGCGCGCGGTGGTCGAGGCCATCGCCTTCAGCTTCGCCGACGCGCAAGACGCGATGGCGGCGGCGGGCACCAACCCCGACGCGCTTCTGGCCATCGGCGGCGGTACGCGCAGCGATTTTCTGTTGCAAATGATCGCCGACGTCATGGGGGTGACTTTGGGGCGGTCCGACGGCGCCGATGTCGGCCCTGCACTGGGCGCCGCGCGTCTCGCACAAATCGCCACCGGCACGCCCGTCAAAGACGTCGCCACCAAGCCTGACGTGTCCCGCTGGTTCGCACCCGATGCGGCGCGAGCCGATGCCCTCACCCCCCGCCTCGCGGCCTACCGCGCACTCTACCCGGCCCTGAAGTCTGTCAATGCGGCGATGGCCTGACGGCGCGCCCGTCTTCCATTGGTCAAAAATACCTCAGGGGGAGGCGCGCAAGCGACGGGGGACAGCGTCCCCCAACCCGCCATCCCTCAAAGCACCCCGCGCTCGATCTGATCGGCTTCAATCGACTCGAACAACGCTTTGAAATTGCCCTCGCCGAACCCGTCGTCGCCCTTGCGCTGAATGAATTCCCCTCCCGCAACCGGCCGCGCCCCTTCCCCTTAATCAACACCATCAAAATCGGCCCGATCACGGTTTTCGAAAAGATCTGCAACAGGATGCGCGTCACACCGCCGTCCACAACCCCTTCGCCATCGATCAGAATGCCGTGGTGCTTCATCCGCTCGATCGGTTCCTCGTGGCCATGCACGCGGCCATGCGACATCTCGTAATAGGTGTCGGGCGGCGCGGGCATGAAGTCGATCCCGGCGGCCGAAATCCGGTCTACCGCGTCATAGATATTCTCGGTCGCCACCGCGATATGCTGAATGCCCTCGCCCCTGTATTCCTTCAGGTATTCCTCGATCTGGCTCGTCTCGTCCTTGCTCTCATTGATCGGGATGCGGATTTTGCCGCAGGGCGAGGTCAGCGCGCGACTGAACAGTCCGGTCTGCTTGCCCTCGATGTCGAAAAACCGGATTTCGCGGAAGTTGAACGCCTTGGCGTAGAAATCATACCAGGTGCTCATATTGCCCCGCGCCACGTTATGCGTCAGGTGATCAAGGTAATAGAACCCCGCGCCCTCGGGGCTGGGGTTGGCCGCATCGATCCAATCGAACGCCTCATCATAGGGCGACCCCCCTTCGCCATAGGTTTCCACGAAATACAAAAGCGACCCGCCGATCCCGATGACGGCAGGCACATCCAGCGTCTTGTCGAACCCGGTGTATTCCTCGGCCCCATATTCCACCGCACATTTCAACGCGTGGGCCGCATCGACCACGCGCCACGCCATCGCCGGCGCGCAGGGGCCATGGGCATCGACGAACCGGCCCGCGTGACTGTTGCGTTCGCGGTTGAGGATGTAATTGATATCGCCCTGCCGATAGAGCGAGATATTGCGGGATTTGTGCCGCGCGACCTCGACATACCCCATCGCCTTGAACAGCGTCTCCAACACGCTCGGGTCGGGATGGGCGAATTCGACGAATTCGAACCCGTCGGTTCCGGCCACATTGGTCTTGTCGATCACGGCTTTCGGGGCATCATGCGGGAACGGTCCCATGGGGGATCCTCCTGTTTAACAATCGCGTGTGACGTGCCCTTCACGCGACAAACAAGATCCCGGCCCGCGGGAAGCCTTACGGCTCGGTTACACGCGTAACCAAAAACATTGGCGCAATCAAGTTTCGGCTGAACCAAAAGTCGCGCAGGCGCGTTGGCCATCCGAACCCTCGAAAGGACGATCTCATGTCAAAATCCATCCTCATCACCGGCGCTTCCAGCGGTATTGGCGCGGCCACCGCCCGCGCGGCTGTCGCGGCCGGGCACCGCGTCGCCCTTTTGGCGCGCTCCGAAGACAAGCTTGCCGATCTTGTGGCGGATCTGGGCGATGCCAACGCCTGTTCCATTCCCTGCGATGTGACGGATGTTCGCGCCCAAACAGCCGCGTTCGAGGCCGCCGCAACGCGCTTCGGCCAGATCGAGGCGGTGTTTGCCAATGCGGGTCTGGGTGCGGCGGCCAAAGGGACCGAACAGGGCGATCTTGAAAACTTCCGCACCATGATCGACGTCAACATCTTCGCGCTGACCGTGACCTGCAAACTCGCGATCCCCTACCTCAAGGCAACGGGGGGCGATCTGATCCTGACCGGCTCTCGGGCGGGGCACGCGACGCTGGCGGGGTCGGTCTATGGTGCCACGAAATGGTTTGTACGCGGCTATGCCGACAACCTCGCGTCCGAACTTGAGGGGACCGGGGTGCGCGTCACGAATGTGAACCCCGGCATGGTCGACACGCCGTTTTTCGACGACCCGAAACCCGATGCACTCAGGCCCGAGGATGTGGCACGCGCCGTGATGTTCGCCCTCGAACAACCCGCCCACGTCAGCGTGCCGTCGATCCAGATCTACCCGACGCGCTAGCTCTGATACCCCATGGCCGCCGACAGATCATCGGCGGCCCGCACCACCGATGCCGCCAACCGCTCGGTCTCGGCCAGGCTCACCCGGCTCACCGGGCCCGACACCGACAGCCCCGCCACCGCCCCGCCGCTGAGGTCAAAGATCGGTGCCGCGATACAGCGCATGCCTTCGTTCTTTTCCTCGTCGTCCACCGCATAGCCACGTTGCCGCGTCGCCTCCAGATCGGCACGCAGCGCCGTGGGCTCGGTCAGGGTCTTGGGTGTGAACTGATCCAACGGGGCCGTGGCGAACAATCGCGACAGGCGGTCGTCGCTCATCTGCGCCAGAAGCGCCTTGCCAATCCCCGAGGAATGCATCGGCGACAGAGTGCCCGGCGGAAAGAACGCCCGGATCGTGGCATGTGTCTCCACCTGGCCCACGAACAGCACATTCATGTCGCGCGCCACGCCAAGGTTCGCGGTCTCGCCGGTGTCTTCCATCAATTGCCGCAGGACCGGGCGCGCGCGATCCACCAACGACGTGCGCCGCAGATACCGCGCCCCGATCACAAAGGCCCGCGCACCCACATGCCAGACCTGCGCCGCCTGCTCGAACTCCACCAGGCCCCGCCCCTCAAGCGTCACCAGGATGCGGTAAACGGTGGCAGGCGATTGGCCCAGATCCTCGGCCAGCGCCGACAATGTCGCCCCCGGCAGGGTCGACAGATGTTCGAACACCTCCATCGCGCGGTCCAACGACTTGATCGTGTTCTGCGCGGTCTTGTCATCCCAGTCCCTTGGACGTCCGCGCGCGCGCCGCGAGGGAGAGGCCGCTGGGGAAGAATCGTCGTCATTCATAGCCACACTCGCTTAAGTTGAAAATCTATTTCGCTGGGTGAAAAAAGATAAGTGACTGATTTTAAATCTGTTACCCATCCTCTACCACTTTTGAAAAACGATTTCAAAAAAATTGTGAAAAACGACCCCGCCGCCTAGATTGTGGCATAGACTGGAGGAGACGGCATCATGACTACTCAGAACCCTGTGTTCATTCCCGGCCCGACGAACATGCCCGAGGCCCTGCGCCGCGCATGTGATCTGCCGACGATGGACCACCGCTCATCCGCATTTGCGGACATCCTGCATCCGGCGCTTGCGGGCGTGCAGACGGTGCTGAATTCCACGCAGGCCGAGGTCTTCGTGTTCCCCGCCACCGGCACCGCCGGATGGGAAGCCGCGATCACCAACACGCTGTCGCCCGGCGACAAGGTGCTGGCCGCGCGCAACGGCATGTTCTCGCACAAGTGGATCGACATGTGCCAACGCCACGGCCTCAATGTGCAGGTCGTCGACGTGACCTGGGGCGAAGGCCTGCCGGTTGCACAATTCGCCGACATCCTCGCCGCCGACACCGCGCACGAGATCAAGGCCGTCCTCGCCACCCACAACGAGACCGCCACCGGGGTCGTCTCCGACATCGCCGGTGTGCGCCGCGCGCTCGACGCCGCCTCCCACCCCGCGCTTTACTTCGTCGACGGCGTCAGCTCCATCGGCTCCATGCCGTTCGATTTCGACGCCTGGGGCGTGGATATCGCCGTGACCGGATCGCAGAAGGGCTTCATGCTGCCTGCGGGTCTGGCCATCATCGGCGTCTCGGCCAAGGCCATGGCCGCGATCGAAGGGGCAACCTGCGCGCGCACCTTCCTCGATATCCGCGACATGAAAAAGGGCTACGAGGCCAACGCCTATCCCTACACGCCGTCCGTCGGCCTGTTGAACGGGCTGAAAATGGCGTGCGACATGTTGCTTGCCGAAGGGCTCGACAATGTCTTTGCCCGCCACGCCCGCATCGCCGATGGGGTGCGCGCCGCCGTGCACGCTTGGGGGTTGGAGCTGTGCGCCGTGTCGCCCGATCTCTATTCCAACACGGTCTCCGCCATCCGCACGCCCGACGGCTTTGATGCGGGGCGCATCTGTGCCCATGCTGCGACCCGGTATGATGTCGCTTTCGGCGCCGGTCTGGGCGATGTCGCGGGCAAGGTCTTCCGTATCGGCCATCTCGGTATGCTGACGGATGTGCAGGCGCTTTCGGGGATCGCCACCGCCGAAATGGTCATGGCCGATCTGGGCCTCGACATCACGCTCGGCTCGGGCGTTGCCGCGGCGCAGGAAACCTACCGCCAATCCGCCGCCACGCTGGCGCTGGCCGCAGAATAAGGAGCGTTCTTATGAAAGATATGGCCTCTCCCCTGCCGACCTACGACGATGTGGTCGCCGCGCACGAGCGGATCGCGCCTTACATCCACCGCACGCCCGTGCTGACCTCCACCTACCTCAACGAGCTGACCGGGGCGGAGTTGTTCTTCAAATGTGAGAACTTCCAAAAGGCTGGCGCATTCAAGGTCCGTGGCGCGTCCAACGCCGTTTTCGGCCTGTCGGATGAGCAGGCCGCCAAAGGCGTATGCACGCATTCGTCGGGCAACCACGCGCTGTCGCTCAGCTATGCCGCAGGCCGTCGCGGCATTCCCTGCCACGTCGTCATGCCCCATTCCGCGCCCCAGGCCAAGAAAGACGCCGTGCGCGGCTACGGCGGCATCATCACCGAATGTGAACCCTCCACCACCTCGCGGGAGGCCGTCTTCGCCGATGTCCATGCCGAGACGGGGGCCGATTTCGTGCATCCCTACAACGACCCGCGCGTGATCGCCGGTCAGGGCACGTGTTCGCGCGAATTCATGGAACAGGTCGACGGCCTCGATAGCGTCATCGCACCGATCGGCGGTGGCGGCATGATTTCCGGCTGCTGCCTCACGCTCAGCCATATCGCCCCCGACGTCGATATCTTCGCCGCCGAACCCGAGCAGGCCGATGATGCCTATCGGTCGTTCAAGGCCGGTCACATCATCGCCGACGACGCGCCCGTGACCATCGCCGATGGCCTCAAGGTGCCGCTCAAGGAAAACACCTGGCACTTCGTGTCCAACCACGTCACCGACATTCTCACCGCTTCCGAAGACGAGATCATCGATGCGATGAAGCTCACCTGGGCGCGGATGAAAATCGTGATGGAGCCGTCCTGCGCCGTGCCGCTGGCCACGATCCTCAAGAATCCGGAGGTCTTCAAGGGCCGCCGCGTCGGTGTCGTGATCACCGGCGGCAACGTTGACCTCGCGAAATTG
>CAZPJO010000083.1:8970-9180 GCA_964586895.1 uncultured Roseicyclus sp. | reverse complement strand
CCCCGAGACCGTCGGCACCATGGGTCAATTGCCCGATGGCGAGGTCCTGCTGGTCGAAACCGTGGAAGATGTGGCAACCGTCACCGTCCGCGACCCCGCCAAGCTGGCCTTCGTCACGCAGACCACGCTTTCCGTCGATGATACCGCCGATATCGTCGCGGCGCTGCAGGCGCGCTTTCCCGCCATCGTCGGCCCGCACAAGGAAGATAT
>CAZPJO010000083.1:0-8960 GCA_964586895.1 uncultured Roseicyclus sp. | reverse complement strand
GCTACGCCACCACCAACCGGCAGGAGGCCGTGAAGGCCGCAGCGCCCAAATGCGACGCGATGCTGGTTGTGGGCGCGCCGAACTCTTCCAATTCCAAACGGCTCGTCGAAGTCGCCTCCCGCGCGGGCTGCAATTATTCGCAACTCGTCCAACGCGCCACCGACATCGACTGGCGTGCGCTGGACGGCATCACGACGCTCGGCATCACGGCTGGCGCCTCGGCCCCCGAGATCCTCATTGAAGAGGTGATCGGCGCCTTCGAGGAACGCTTCGATGTCACCCGCGAATTGGTGGAGACCGCCGTCGAGAACGTCGAATTCAAGGTCCCGCGCGTGCTGCGTGAACCGGCCTGACGTGACGCAATCGATGCCGGAAATCATCTACGTCTACTCTGCCCATTCCGCCTACGCCTATCTCGGCTCTGCCGAACTGTCCCGCATCGCCAAAGCCCACGGTGCCACCATCCTGCATCGCCCGATCCTGCTTTCGCCCGTGGTCGAAAAGCAAGGCAGCCAACCTTTCACTGCCCGCACCCAGGCCCATGTCGATTACTTCTTCGGGCGTGAGATCGAACGGTGGGCCGAATACCGCGACGTTCCCATCATCAAACATCGCCCGACCCACCACGATGCTGATTACAGCCTCGCCTCGGGCATGATCCTCGCCCTTGGTGATACGGGTCCCGCCACCGACGACATGGCCCACCGCTTGCTGGAGGCCCACTGGCGTGACGACATCGACCTGTCGGATCGCAAAGTCCTCAGCCGTGTCGCCGCCGATGCGGGCCATGATCCCAAGACCCTGCTGGCCCAAGCCGCCACCCCTGATGTGCAGGCTCGCCTCCATGCCAACAACGATTGGGCCATCCGGCAAACCATCTTCGGCTCGCCCACCTACCTCGTCGACGGCGACCCGTTCTATGGCCAGGACCACCTCGACCTCGTGGACCGCGCCTTGGGCAAACCTTTTGCCAAGACCAAATGGCGCAATCCATCAATCGGGTGACGCAAAAACCATTGCGCCGCGCCGCTGGGGTGCCAAAGTGCTCCCCATGCTCGACGCTCCCAAACTTCCCGCAGACACAATCGCCGATTTTCGCCGTGATGGCGCGGTTGCGGTCCGCAATGCGTTCTCTCCCGACTGGCTGGATCAGCTGCGCCAAGGCATTGACCGGGCCACCGCCGCACCGCATCCCAACGTTGCGCGCCACACCAAAGACCCCGACGCGCCTGCCTATCTCGAAGGCTACTGGCTCTGGTCCGAGATCCCTGAATTCACCGATTTCGTGCGGCACTCCCCCTGCGCGCCGCTGGCGGCACAGCTTCTGGAGGCGCCAAGCATAAATCTGGTGATGGACAATTGGTTCCTGCGCGAGGCCGGATCGACCTCCCGCCCTCCATTCCATCAAGACCTCGCCTATTTCGATTTTGAAGGCACCATGTGTGTCCTCTGGCTGCCGCTTGAGCCTGTGACAAAGGACAACGGGATTGCCTTCGTGAAAGGCTCGCACCTTTGGGACAAGCTGTTCATGCGGGTGCGTTTTGCCGATGGCCACGCCTCGACCGGGCCGCAGACCGTCAATGGTCAGACTTATCACATGCCGCCCGAGGTCACGCCCGACACCCATGACCTGCTGCAATGGGATCTCGACCTTGGCGATTGCATTTTCTTCGACATGCGCACCCTGCACGGCGGGCTCGCCTCCGTCACGCCGACCGAAACACTGCGTCGCTTTACCCTGCGCATGACCGCGCCCGACGGGATGATCCGTTACCGTGGCGATTGGGCCAAGGACGAACGCGCGCAATTCGAGGCGGCGGGATATCGTGAAAGCGACCGTATCGCAGGTGACTTCTTTCCGCAGCTTTGGCCGCGGGTTTGAGCGACTACGTCACGTTCGAGGCCTGCGTTCGGCCAATGCCATGGGGTGACGCAGTCTATACCGTTGTTCCCTTGGCGGACGATGTGCTGGCGGCTTTGGGCAAGACAAAAAGGGTCGAAGGCGAATTCAACGACCACCCCGTGAACCTCGCCATTTCCAAAGCCCCCGCCGATGTCATATCCACGCCATTCCTCTGGGCCGGGAAATCCCTTTTGGACCGTGTCGGCCTTTCCCCGGGCGAGCCTTTTGAAGCCCGCCTTCGCCCCGCCGCCGCCGATGTGGTCGATGTCCCTTCCGATGTGATGGCCGCCCTGCGCGCCGCCGGTCTCGGCGATGTGTGGGACCGCCTGACGCCCGGCAAGAAACGGACACTTCTTTATCCTGTGGAAACCGCAAAACGCCCGGAAACGCGCGCAAACCGCATCGTCAAACTGCTCGACACTCTCCGCTAGACCGGGCCTTGGCCTGACAGCACCTTTGGCGCATCTTCATCCAATGCCAACCGCGTTCGACCCTATGGAGGTCCTGTCCCTCCCCCTCATGGCCAACCTCGCCACCGTCACATCCGATGGCGCCCCGCGCAATGCGCCGGTCTGGTTCGCATGGGAGGAGAACGCGATCTGGATGCTGTCCGAGGCTGGCGCATCCTCCGCCCGCCGCGTCGCCACCAATCCGAACGTCGCCGTCGAAATCGTGCACTACGACAATGCGGCGGGGCTCTTGCGCCATGTCGGCCTGCGCGGGACAGCGACGGTCGAGCCAATGAACCCGGCCCTGTTCCGCCGGCTCCTGCACCGCTATCTCGGCCCCGAAGAGACGCAGAATGATTGGTTCGTCACGCAGATCGCCCGCATCGACGACCCCGATGGCCTCCTGATCCGCCTTGCGCCCGACACGATATTCGCCAACGACGTCAGCTATTTTCGAACCGGCCCGACGCTGGCCAAACCCAAAGGTTGAAACCGCCCTTCCCGCTCGCCCGAAAACCTGAAAGGCTCATCCGGTCCTTCTGGCGCCGGAGATCCCCGATGCTCACCACCCAATTCCTGCTCACCGCCTTCGTGGTGGTCATCGTCCCCGGAACGGGCGTGCTCTATACTCTGGCGCTTGGCCTTGGGCGTGGACGCCGCGCGGCGCTTTGGGCGGCCTGGGGCTGCACGCTCGGCATCGTGCCGCATCTCCTGGCCGCCACCCTTGGGCTGGCGGCGGTCCTTCACACCTCGGCGGTGCTGTTCAACGTGGTGAAATTCGCAGGCGTCGCCTACCTGCTCTATCTTGCCTACTCGGCCCTGCGCGCTGGTGGCGCGCTGAACGTTGAGCCGTCCACCAACTCCGAGCCCGGCTTTGCCATCGCGCGGCGTGGCGCGCTGATCAATATCCTCAACCCGAAACTTTCGATCTTCTTCCTGTCCCTGCTGACCCCATTCCTATCCGGCAACCCCGCCACGGTGACACAGGAAATCGTGATCCTCGGGTCGGTCTTCATGGCAATGACCTTCGCGGTCTTCGTCCTCTATGGCCTCTTCGCCGCGCAGGCCCGCGTGCGCATCCTCGGCTCGGCCCGGATTATGGCCTGGATTAACCGCTCCTTCGCGGCGATCTTCGCGCTGCTAGCGGGCCGTTTGGCGCTGGAGCGCGCCTGACCCCATCTTTGTTCCCGAAAAATGCGAGCCCCCCGCCCGCCACCGTCCCCTCGGCTGGCCCTTGCCCTGCCTCGTCGCACGCGCCAAATACACGCCATGTCACGCATCCCAACTTCCGCCCTGTTGCTCGGCCTTGCAGGCCTGATCCCCTTCCTCTGGGGCGCGGCAAGCTCTGCATGGATCGTCACCGGCTACCTGCCGGTACCGGACATCATCTTGCTCTACAGCGGTGTCCCCGTCCTGCTGCATTATGGCACGATCATCCTGTGCTTCATGGCGGGGGTCATCTGGGGCTTTGCGGCAAAAGACGGCGGCCCGTGGATGCCGTTCGGCCTGACCCTGTCCGTGCTGCCCGCGCTCTTGATGTTCTTCGCCTTTTCACTGCCGCCGCTGACACAGATGTTCGCCCTGATCCTCGGCTTCACCGGCCTTCTCGCGGTCGACTGGACCTGCGCACGCAAAGGGCTGGCACCGGAATGGTGGATGTCTTTGCGGCTGATCCTCACCTCTGTCGTTGTCTTTTGCCTCGGCATCGGCGCAGCCTTCGTCCCATGACCGACCGCAAAACCATAGACGTCTACGAAGCGCAGGCGCAGCGCTATGCGGATCTGGCGCTGAGTAAGATGCAGATCGCGGCCATCGACCGCTTTCTGTCGATGCTGCCCACCCGTGCGACGATCCTTGATGCGGGTTGCGGACCCGGCGTTCATGCCGCGATCATGGTCTCTGCCGGGCATGACGTGCGTGGGATCGACCCGACCGAAGCCTTTGTGACCGATGCCCTGTCGCGGGGTGTGAATGCGCGGCTTGGGAGTTTTGAAGATATAAGCGGCGAGCGCCTTTTCGACGGGATCTATGCCAGTTTCAGTCTGCTGCATGCCCCGCGCGCCGACCTTCCCGGTATTCTTGCGGCAATGGTCACGGCGCTCAAACCCGGTGGTGCCCTGTTCATAGGCATGAAAAGCGGGAGCGGCGAAGAGCGGGATACGATCGGCCGCCGCTACACCTATGTCACCGAGCTGGAAATGCGCGGGCTGCTGCGCGACGTCGGCGCGAGTGTGACCCATGTCGAGATCGGCGAAGAGGCGGGGCTTTCGGGTGAGGTGGCGCCCTTTTTCCTGATGCATGCGAGGGGCCCGAATGCCTGATCTATTTGCCTACACGGACGGGGCGTGCTCGGGAAACCCCGGGCCGGGGGGCTGGGGCGCATTGCTTCAGGCCAAGGACGGCGACGCGGTGGTCAAGGAGCGAGAGCTTAAGGGCGGCGAAGCGGAAACCACCAACAATCGCATGGAGCTTCTGGCCGCCATTCACGCGCTTGAAGCGCTGGAGCGGCCCTCCGCGCTGACCGTTGTGACCGACAGCGCCTATGTGAAGAACGGGATCACGGGTTGGCTGCAGGGATGGAAGCGCAACGGTTGGCGAACCGCGTCGAAGAAGCCGGTCAAGAACGTCGAGCTGTGGCAACGACTGGAGGAAGCCGCCGCGCGCCATGACGTGACATGGGAATGGGTGAAAGGTCATGCCGGACACCCGGAAAACGAGCGCGCAGATGAATTGGCGCGCGCGGGCATGGCACCGTTCAAATGATGCGACCAACGGCGCGTGACGTGCGCACAAGCGACAGGCACGCAGGTCGACGGTTTGCATTCGATATCCGATTTTTCGGTGACCTTTGTGGCCCATTGCGCCACCACGAGCGCCCGAAATGACCCTTAGCCTTACATTGGGCCTCGACTATGCCTCGGCGCTGATCTTTGCGCTGACCGGCGCGCTGGCGGCATCGCGCGCGCAGCTTGATATCGTGGGGTTCATCTTCTTTGCCGCGCTTACCGCCGTGGGCGGCGGCACCTTGCGAGACCTTCTCCTGGACCGGGATCCGATATTTTGGATCGCGGATCCAACCCCGCTGGGGATTGCGGCGCTGGCGGCGGTTTTGGTGTTCTTCACGGCGCATCTTCTGGAGAGTCGTTTGAAATGGATCATATGGCTGGACGCGGTCGCGCTGGCCATTGCCGTGGCAGCGGGGGTCGCAGTGGCGCGCAGTCTTGGGGCATCCGCACCGGTCGTCTTGGTCATGGGGGTTGTGACCGGCACGTTCGGAGGGCTGGCCCGAGATGTGATCGCCAATGAAGTGCCACTCGTTCTGCGGCAGGGGGAGCTTTACGTAACCGCCGCCTTTGGTGGCGCGGCTGCAACGCTCCTCGGCGTTCGCCTCCTCGCAGTTGATCCGATCTGGGCGACGGCGATCTGCGTCGTCGTGACCTTCGGATTGCGGGCGGGGTCGTTGCTGTTTGGTTGGTCGCTACCGGTCTACAAGCCAAGACCGCCCCGGAGCTAGGGTCGCTTCCATTGACGGTCTCCGGGGCGCTGGTTTTTTTCCAGGCCAGTTCTGCCGTGTCTTTTTCTTGAGGGCGCTGCCATTTCTATTCTTTGAGGGGCGCTGCCCCTACGCGCCCAATGGGCGCTTACCCCGAGGTTTTTCGGGCAAGATGAAAGGCGGCGGGCGTCGTGGCCGCGCGAGTCGCATGGGATTCTGCGCGGGCGGACGATGCTTTGCAGAGGAATATTTCAATGCATGGCCCCCGTTCTCACGCCAGTGCGACCAGACCTCACGCTGCCGTGGGGTTGGTGCAAGGCCTACCGCGATGTGTGCGCATACGCACTCAAAACCCCCATTTCTCGCGGTTCCGTGTATCGTATTTCAGCGACCCACCCGCCATATTGAACTCATCGGCAGGCCACAACGGCTCGCCACCAAGACCACTTCAGGGCCGCCTCCCAAATCAGGCCCATCACACAAACTGAGTAGGACCAGTAAAATGAAAAACATCGCAATCATCGCCGCCGTCGCCGCTTCGCTTGCCGCTCCGGCCTTCGCCCAATCCGCAGCCTCCGTCGCCGCGATCCAGCACTTCAACCAGTTCGAAGACAACGCCCTGGAGCGCACCAACGTCAACGGCGTCGGCCAGCGCGTCGCCCCCTCGGGCAGCCTCGGTCAGACCTTCTCGGTGCTCAACAGCGTGCAGGACACGGCCGCTGACCGCCGCGGCGTCAACGGCGCGACCGTGGTCAACGGCACCCCCGCTTACGGCGCCGACATCTTCGACCGCCTGCGCGCAGCCTCGCTCGAAGACGAGTAAGTCAGATATACGAATGAGCCTCTTCAAGGCTCTGGTCCGGGTGCCCTCCGCCAGCAATGGTGGGGGGCATTCGGCGTTTTAGGGTGGGGTCATCAATCGAAGGTACCCGTCACACGTCCCAGCAACATGAATGCCCGGGCCGTGCGGGTGTCGGAGAGGTCCGCGATCTCGGCATCCGAGGCATTCTTCTCGAATTCCATGAAGGTGCGGTCGAAGTGGCGCAGGAAATGATGGACCGCGTCGCGAAACACCGGATCCTTGCGCATCCGGCCCGCCGCCAGCACCAGCGACGACCGATCGTGGATCCCTCCCAAGGCCGCAATGGGCCGCCCGCGCTCCCCAGTGGCGAAACGGCGCCAGACCTCGGGGCGGGAGCGGTCGGGGCGCAGATCATCCATGTAGATGCCATCCTGCGACAGCAGTGTCAGCACATCCTGACTGGCGCGGATCAACCGTTCGGTGGCGCGATCTTCCAGGGCACGGCGCAGGGTGCGGAAGCCTTCCTTGTCGTGCTCGTTCTCGGGGAAATCCAGCGCCTTGATGAAGTCGGCCACCGAAATCGGCTCGGCCTGCGCGGGTTGGGCAAGCGCCAACGCGGGTTGAGGTTGCGTCAGGTCATCCGGCGTTGTGTTTGGTGGAACAGCAGCCCGAACGTCGGCAGGGTTTGCGGTTCGTAGCGTCGTGAAGGTAGCAAGCTGCGTTTCAGCCGCGGCCTGTTTGGCCATCAGATCATCGAGCTTTTGCGCCAGTTCAGGCTTCATCTCCATGCTTTGGCGCTGCTGCTGTTCAACATAGGCCGCGCGCATGGCGTCGATGGACGCCTGAAGCCGCGCCGCCTCTTGCCGCAGGGCGCGCGCGGTGCGTGCCGCCATCGCCGCCACCCAGATCAAGGCCAGCGGCAGGATGACCGCAAGGACCGAGACCATGACACTCAGGCCCGATTGTGGCGCGCCTTCGTCGGATCGGCCAACCCCCATCAGGAACGCAGCCACGATCCAGAGAAGCGAGACCGCAATGGCCACGATCTCGATCCCGGTGATCTTCGGGCCTGCCTCGGCCCCGGCGTAAAGGCCAAGGTCCAGCGCCGTTGGGGGGGCCTGTTGCGGGGTCCGTGGATCGGGTGTGTCGGAGGACGGCATATGCGACCTCAACCTGCGTTGCGTTGGTGCGATGTTGATGCCGCTGAAGCCCTGTCAGACATAGGAAATCTTGACGATCTCGTAATCCTTGGAGCCCCCGGGCGTGCGCACTTCGACGCTATCGCCCTCCTCCTTGCCGATCAAGGCGCGGGCGAGCGGCGATTTTATGTTGAGAAGACCCTTTTCGATGTCGGCTTCGGCCTCGCCAACAATCATGTAGGTCTTTTCTTCCTCGGTCTCTTCATCGACCAGATTGACGGTTGCACCGAATTTGATCGGACCGGAGAGCTTCTTGGGATCAATCACCTGCGCCAAGCTGATCGTGCCTTCAAGTTCCTTGATGCGGCCCTCGATAAAGGACTGCTTTTCCTTGGCCGAGTGATATTCCGCATTCTCAGACAAATCGCCATGCTCACGGGCCTCGGCAATCGCCTTGATGATGGCGGGCCGCTCGACGCTTTTGAGCTGCTTGAGTTCTGCGTTCAGGGCATCGAGGCCCTTGGGCGTCATCGGGATCTTGTCCATGGGTCGAAACCTTGCGACGGAATGGCAATGAAAAGCCCGGCCAAGGCGCGTGCCAGCCGGGGGAGATATCGACGTTAGGCGTGAATGCCGACGGGATCAACTGGCTTTGCGCGGAGCGTGCGATATGCAGGCAAACAGGCCTAGAACGTACCGCTGATCCCGACCGAGACATTGCCCGTCACGCTCAGGCCGGTTGTGGGCATTTCTGCGCGGGTCGGACTCTCGGGTTCGCCGTCTGCGCCGCAGGCCGCGAGGCCAAGCAAGGCGATCACGGCCATCATCATCGCGGAACGGGTCATCGGGCGGCCTCCTTCGTTTGTCAAAATCCTACCCTACCCGAGACGATCCCGCCAGCGCGCGATCTGTTCACGGACCCGCACCGGGGCGGTACCACCGTAGGATGTGCGCGACGCCACCGAATTGTGCAACCCCAGAACCGCAAAGACATCTTCGGTGATCGCACCATGAACACCCTGCATCTCCGCAAGGCTCAGGTCCGGGAGATCACACCCCTTGTCCTCGGCCAGTTTCACCAGGCTGCCAGTGACGTGATGGGCATCGCGGAACGGCATATCCAACGCGCGCACCAGCCAATCGGCAAGGTCGGTCGCGGTCGAAAACCCGCTCG